>CANGCO010000081.1 GCA_947452365.1 Caulobacteraceae bacterium | reverse complement strand
GTATCGGTGGCGATATTGATCCCCTCAATGGGGTCCATCTGGATGGCGACTTTCAGGCTCATAGGCTTTAGCTCCAGCTTAGTATTGGCCCTGGGCGGGGGCATTGCCGCTCCAGGCCGAGCGGATATGACACGGCCAGCGCCCGGGGGCGAGGGCCAAGAGGTCAAGACGCACCTCAAGATTTTTCAAGCCAGGCCGCCGGGTGGCCAACATGGCCGCGGCCCGGTGCAGGCGCAGGCGCTGGTCGGCACTGACCGCGTCCAAGGCATCGTCCAGATTAAGCCGCGACTTAACCTCTATGACCGCCAAGACCTTGCCGCGTCTGGCCAAGAGGTCAATCTCGCCCTGCGGCGTCTTGAGGCGAAACCCCAAAATGCGATAGCCCTTGAGGATCAGCCAAAGCGCCGCCCAATACTCGGCCCGGCGTCCGGTTTGCCTCGCCTTGGTGCCACGCTGTGACCGCTGAGGCGTCACGACACACCTTTTAGCTCAAGCGCGCGGCGATAGAGCGAACGACGATCCAGGCCTAGGGCTTTGGCGACCTGGGCCGCCGCCTCGGACGGGCCCATGCGGGTCAGGGCCTCGCTCAAGGCGGCATCGGCATCGGCCTCAGTGGCCGCTTCCTGCTCGGCCGGTCCGACCAGAACCACAATCTCGCCCTTGGGACTATCTAGCCTTGGGTCTGCGGCCAGCACATCGAGCGGCCCGCGGATTGTGGTCTCAAACAGCTTGGTCAATTCGCGCGACACAGATGCGGGTCTTGGCCCAAAGGCCTGGGTCATATCGGCAAGACTAGCGGCCAGACGCGGTCCGCCCTCATAAAAGATCAAGGTGGCGCGCGAGGCGGCAAGATCAGCGAAAAAACTTTTGCGCGCGAGCGACTTGGTCGGGGGAAAGCCAACAAACATGAACCGGTCGGTTGGCAGGCCAGATACCGTCAGGGCCGCTAGCAGGGCCGAGGCGCCTGGGATTGGCCAGACATTGGCGCCGGCCTCCAGCACCTCATTGACCAGCCTATAGCCTGGATCAGACACAAGCGGCGTGCCGGCGTCCGAAACCAGGGCCACGCGCCCGCCCTTGGCCAAGACCGCCAAGATCTTGGGCCTGGCGCGTTCGGCAGCATGCTCGTCATAGCGTTCAAGCGGCTTTTTTAGGCCATAGGCACTCAAGAGCTTGCCCGTAACGCGCGTATCTTCGGCTAGGACCAGATCGGCCTGGGCTAGGACATCGAGCGCGCGCAAGGTGATGTCGCGCAGATTGCCTATGGGCGTGGCGACAATATAAAGCCCCGGCGCGAGGTCTTGATCCTTTGGCGGCGGATAGGTGGGGACCAAGGCGGGCTCTCTTTGCGGCGTGTCAGGCATCTGGATTAACCCTTAAGCCCGTCGACCGCCAGAGCCGAGGTCACGGCATCGAGTACAGCGCGGCCCTTGGCCGTTGCAACCATATGCTCGCCCGTAATTGATAAGAGCCCCAAATCGGCAAGCAGGATCACGCGTGGATGCTCCGGCGTCAGGTCCAGGGCGGCTAGATCCTTAAAGGCCACGCCCTCATCAATGCGCAGGCCTGCCAAGAGCCGCTCCTCGGCCACCTCAACCGCGCTCAAGGCCTGACGACTGGCCCAGCCAAGGCCGGTGGCCGCAACCGTGTCCAGATAATCGCCAATCTTGCTGGCGGCAAAACTGGCGACCCGCCCTTGTTCGAAGCTTAGGCGGCCATGCGCGCCGGGACCGAGTCCGACATAGTCCTGGCCGCGCCAATAGATCAGATTGTGCTGTGAGCGCGCGCCCTGGCCCTTGGCATGATTGGAGACCTCATAGGCGTCAAATCCATGCGCCGTCAGGACGCTCTGGCTGGTTTCATAAAGCGCAGCCCCCAGATCAGGATCAGCGGGCGCAAAAAGACCGCGCCGCACAGCCCGGTCAAAGGCGGTGCCCGCCTCGATCGTCAATTGATAGGGTGAGATATGATCGGCGCCTAGATCGGCAGCGGCCTCAAGCGCCCTAGCCCAGGACCCTGGGTCTTGGCCAGGCAAGGCATAGATCAGGTCAATCGAGAGGCGCGGGAAAATGTCTCTTGCCGTCCGTGCAGCCCGCGAGGCCTCGGCCGCGCCATGATTGCGACCCAAAAAGCGCAAGGCCTCATCGTTTAGGGCTTGGACGCCAAGCGACAATCGCTCAACCCCAGCCTTGGCAAAGGCCTTAAACCGCTCAGCCTCGGCGTCGGTGGGATTGGCTTCGAGCGAGATTTCAACCCCATCTTTGCTTGGCCAATGGGCCTTTGCGGCGGCAATAATCTGCGCCACGGCGTCTGGCCGCATAAGCGATGGGGTGCCGCCGCCAAAAAAGATCGAGACCAGACGCCTTGGCCCCAAAAGCGCGGCCTGATTGGCCAGATCGGTCAATATGGCCTCGACCAGAACCGCCTGTTCTTCGGTGCGGCCGCGTTCGCGCACGACATTGAAATCGCAATAGGGGCAGATCTTGGCGCAATAGGGCCAGTGAATATAGACGCCGATTGGGGCGGGCAGGGTCAAAACAGGGCCGCTTTCAATTGTTCAAAGGCTAGCGCCCGGTGGCTAATGGCGTGTTTGAAATCTGGGTCCATCTCGCCAAAGGTCACGTCATGGCCATGAGGGGTAAAGATCGGATCATAGCCAAACCCGCGCGCGCCCTTTGGCGGAAAGCTCAAGGTTCCGTCAATGCGGCCCTCGAACACCACGGCGGGGCCATTGGGCCAGGCTACTGCCAGGGCGCAGGTAAACCAGGCATGGCGATTATCGTCACCCGTCTCGATCAGGCGCTGTTCGAGCTTGGTCATGGCCTGACCAAAATCCTTGTCTGGTCCGGCCCAGCGGGCGGAATAGATCCCCGGTGCCCCGTCTAGCGCCGTGACCGAAAGGCCAGAATCGTCCGAAAGCGCGATTAGGCCGCTGGCATTGGCGGCGTGGCGGGCTTTTAGCAGGGCATTGCCAACAAAACTCAGCTCGGTCTCGTCGGGTTCCGCCAGCCCAAGCATCCCAGCCGACACCACCTCAAACCGGCCCTCAAGCAGGGCAAACAGCTCGCGCACCTTGCCAGGATTGTGTGTGGCCGCGACAAGCTTGGTTCTGGGCGCTAAGGTCAGGGCCATAGGGTCCTCATTTCAGGAGTGGTTTATCGTGCAATTAGTCTTCTCCCCCACATCGCCCTTTGTGCGCAAGGTGCGTGTTTGCGCAATAGAGCATGGCCTAGAGGCCAAATTGACCCTAGCCCCGGTTGGCGACTTGGCGCCGGGCACAATTCGCAACCTTAATCCCCTCGCCAAGGTCCCGGCCCTGATCCTGGATGATGGCAGCGTGCTTTATGATTCGCCGGTGATTTGTGAGTATATCGATGCGCTTGGCGGCGGTGGTCAGTTCCCCAAGGCGGGGCCTCAGCGCTGGAACGCCCTGCGCCGCCAGGCCCTAGGCGACGGTCTTTGCGACGCCGCCTTGCGTCAAGTGATGGAAAACCGCAGGCCCGAGGGTGATCGGCATCTGGATGAGAATGAACACCAGGCCAAGGCGGTGACGGCGGCTTTGGATGTGATGGCGGCTGAGGCGTCAAGTCTTGCCACCGAGACCCTGACCATTGGCGAGATCGCGATGGCCTGCGCGCTCGGCTATCTGGATCTTAGATTTGCCCATCAGGATTGGCGGGCGGGGCGTCCTAGTTTGGCGGCCTGGTATCAGATCGTTGCCCAAAGGCCGTCCCTGCTGGCGACGCGGCCATAAGGCCCTGTTGCACATTACCAAGATTTAATATCGATAAACAATATGTTTATTGATCGATAAACGATACGGTCCTAGGCTGGATGAGGTCGCAATTGGCGATGGCATGGGGATAGGGCGTATGCGTACCTTGGGTCCAGGTTCTGTTTCGAGCCTGTTAAAATCGGTTTTAGATGTGGTCTATATTGGCTTGATGGTCGTGGCCGGGGCCATCGCCTTGGCAGGCTTGGCGGCCCTCTTGTTTCGGCTCGACCCGGCCGTGTTTAAGGGCGTGGCCATAGAGGGGGCGAGCGGCGAAGTCCTAACCCGCCCGGAGGTCTTGGCAGGGTTGTTTGCGGCGATCGGGCTTTATCTGACCGGGGTGCTGGTCATCCTAAACCGCCTGAGAAAAGTATTTGTAACGCTCACGGCAGGCGATCCCTTTCATCCTGACAATGTCGCGCGCCTGCGTCTGGTTGGCGCGCTCTTGGCTGGCCTTGAAATCATGCGCTATCTGGTCTGGGTGGGCAGTCTGGCCCTGGTGCCGGGCATTGATCGCACAGGACCGTCCATCAGCCTGTCTGGCTGGTTTTCTATCCTGGTCGTGTTTGTCTTGGCCGAAGTGTTTCGCGAGGGCGCGCGTTTGCGCCGCGAAGCCGAGCTGACGATTTAGGGGCGGCGGGACCATGGCGATTCGTGTTGATCTTGATAAGCGCCTCTATGACCGGCGCATGTCCCTAACCGAGCTGGCCGACCGTGTCGGCGTGACTATTGCCAATCTGTCGATTTTAAAGACCGGCAAGGCCAGGGCCATCCGATTTTCCACCCTCGAGGCCCTATGCCGCGAACTCGACTGTCAGCCGGGCGAGCTCTTGGTGTTTGTGCCCGGTCCTTTGAACGAGGAAGTGGATTAGCCCCCTCCCCCAGAGGGGGAGGATTGATCTGTATTAAATCTTCCCCCTCTGGGGGAAGTACCCGCGAAGCGGGGGTGGGGGGTAAGGCTTACCCCTCGCCGACAGCGGCTTTTTGCAGGGTGATCAGTTCGCCAATACCCTTGCGGGCTAGGCCAAACAGGCTGTCGAATTCGGCTTGGGAAAAGCCACGCTTTTCGCCCGTGGCCTGGATTTCGACAATCTGGCCCTGACCGGTGAGGACAAAATTGGCATCGGCCTCGGCATTGGAATCTTCTTCATAATCAAGGTCTAGCACCGGCACGTCCTGGTGCACGCCGCAGGAAATTGCCGCCACCACATCCAAGATCGGGTCAGTCTTGATCAGACCCTCGGTCATCAAATAGCGGGTGGCCAGTCGCAGCGCGACCCAGGCCCCAGTAATAGCCGCAGTACGCGTACCGCCATCGGCCTGGACCACATCGCAATCGACCGAGATCTGGCGCTCGCCAAGCGCCTTGAGGTCAGTGACCGCCCGCAAGGAGCGGCCGATCAGGCGCTGGATTTCCTGGGTGCGTCCAGACTGCTTGCCTTGAGCCGCCTCGCGACGCCCGCGCGTATGGGTGGCCCGCGGCAACATGCCGTATTCCGCCGTCACCCAGCCCTGGCCCTTGCCGCGCAAAAAGCCCGGCACGCCTTCTTCTAGGCTGGCTGTGACCAGCACCTTGGTATGGCCAAAGGTGACAAGGCAAGAGCCCTCGGCATAGCGATTGACGCCGGTCTCTAGGCTAACGGCGCGAAGGGCATCGGGGGTACGGGCAGACGGGCGCATGGCAGACTTTCAAGCTTTGGGGCAAACACGAGCCCCTAGAGGGTTGGCAGGCCTTGCGCCTGCGGGTAGCCCGCTTATCCTATGAAAAGAGGCGGGCCGTCCACGGCCTTGATGCGAAACCCCAACCATGTCCAATTTTCTCAATATCGGCCCCATATCCCTGCAGACCCCGTCCATGGCACAGCTGGATGAACGGGCGCGCGATATTTTTCGCCGCGTGGTCGAGACCTATCTGGAAACCGGAGAGCCGGTAGGGTCGCGCACCGTATCACGCGGCGGCGTGCACTTGTCGCCAGCCTCGATCCGCAACACCATGCATGACCTAACGCACTTAGGCCTGCTGGGCGCGCCGCATTCCAGCGCAGGGCGCCTGCCAACCCATGCCGGGCTCAGGCTGTTTATTGATGGCCTCTTAGAGGTCGGAGATCTGGGCGAGGCTGAGCGGCGCGAGATTGATGCGGGTCTGGTTGGCCGCGGCCGCGGTATTGAAGAGGCGCTGGGGGCCGCGACGGCCATGCTATCGGCCCTGGCCGGCGGCGCGGGCGTGGTGGTCACGCCGGTGCGTGAAGCGGGCGTCAAACATGTTGAATTTGTCTCGCTTGGGTTAGACCAGGCCTTGGCGGTGATGGTGTTTGAGGATGGCACAGTCGAGAACCGGCTCATGACCCGGCGTGCAGGGGTGACGCCGTCGGCGCTGCAAGAAGCCTCCAATTTTCTCAATTCACGCCTGATGGGCCGCACCCTGGCCGAGACGCGGTTTGAGATGCGCAGCGAGCTTGACCTTGCCCGGCGCGAACTAAACGAGGCCGCCGCGAGGCTAGTCGAGGATGGGCTGGCGGCCTGGAGCGGGGGTGAGGATGCCAACCGTGCCTTGATCGTGCGCGGTCAGGCCAAGCTCTTGGGTCAGGGCCCTGCACTGGAAGATCTCGAGCGGGTTCGGATGCTGTTTGACGATCTCGAACAGAAGGAGCAATTGATCGGCCTTCTGGATGATGTGAAGTCGGCTCAGGGCGTGAGCATTTTTATTGGCGCTGAAAACCGTCTATTTTCACTTTCGGGTTCCGCTGTGATCGCGGCTCCCTATATGTCGGGGAAACAAAAGGTGGTCGGGGCGATCGGCGTGATCGGGCCTACCCGTTTGAACTATGCCCGGGTGATTCCATTGGTGGATTATACCGCCAAAATGATCGGGCGATTATTGGATGCCTAAGGAGTTTTTTTATGACTGATGATTCCGCTGCTATTTCTGATCAGGACCTAGAGACCGGTGCTGAGGCCGCGCAGGATCAAGGCCCGTCCGAGGTCGAGATCTTGCTGGCCGAGATTGCGGGTCTGAAAGAGCAGATCCTGCGCTATGCGGCCGATGGCGAAAACCTCCGCCGCCGCACTGAGCGCGAGGTTAATGATGCTCGCGCCTATGCGATCCAGAAATTTGCCAAGGACCTGTTTGGCGTGTCGGACAATCTGGGGCGGGCCTTGCAGGCCATGCCGCGCGAGGGTCTGGACGGGGCGGTCAAGAATCTGGTGCTGGGCATTGAGATGACCGAAAAGGACTTGGCCGGGGCGTTTGAACGCAATGGCCTCAAGCGTCTGGACCCGGCCAAGGGCGACAAATTTGATCCGCACCAGCACCAAGCTATGATGGAACAGGATGCGACCGATATTGGGCCCGGCTGTGTGCTCCAGGTTCTGGCTCCCGGCTATGAATTGTTTGGCCGCGTTGTGCGCCCGGCCATGGTGGCGGTATCGTCAAAGGCATCTGGCGAGGCCAAGAGCGCCAATCCCTATGCCAATGGCGGCGGTGACGGGGCTGGCGGTGCGGTGGATACCAAGGCCTAGGTTCCACCTTCCCAAGCGCTTGGGTTTTTGTTAGGGTGAGCCGTGCCGACGGTCTTGCGCATCGATGGTCTGAGGGTCGTGATCTATCCAAACGACCACAGGCCGCCCCATGTGCATGTCTTGGGCGCGGGCGCTGAGGCGGTGTTTAACCTGATCGGTGTCGATGGCGGCGTGACCTTGCGAACCAGCCAAGGCTTCAGCACCGCGCAGCTGAACCGGATCGCCGATGCCCTAGGGACGGCAAGGACCCAGCTTTTGGCGCAATGGGAGTGGATACATGACCATTACCGACTCTGACCGACTAGCCGCCGAGGCCCGCAGGCTTAGCGGCCACGACGGCCAGCCAAGGGCCGTGCGCGCCCGCTATGATCGCAGCCGCGCTCAGATTGTGATTGGGCTGGATAGCGGTCTGCAGCTGATGTTTCCACCTAGGCTGGCTCAGGGCCTAGAACAGGCCACGCCTGATCAGCTATCGCGTATTGAGATCAGCCCATCCGGCGACGGCCTGCACTGGCCAGATATAGATGCAGACCTATTTGTGCCCGGCCTTTTGCTAGGCGTGTTTGGCTCCAAATCCTGGATGGCCCGCAGCCTAGGCGCCAGCGGTGGGCGGTCGCGCTCGGATGCCAAGGCCGCGGCGGCTCGCGACAATGGCCAAAAGGGCGGCCGTCCCAAAAAGCCGGTTACGGTTTAGGCTAATTCCATCGCGATCGCTTCAAGCCAGGGGCTTAAAAGCCTTGGGCTTGAGGCCATTGCTAGCCAGGTGCGCGAGCATGCGCTGCCAGCCGTCTGTGGCGGCAGCGGCGTCATAGGTTTCGCGATAATCGGCATGAAAGCCGTGCTGGGCCTCGGGATAGACGATGATATCGCTGCCGCGCTTGCGGTTGGCTTTTAAGGCGGCCGTCATGGCGTCGATATCGATCAAGGGTATGCCCTTATCCTTGCCGGCATAGAGTCCCAAGACCGGGGCCTTGAGATCGGCCACGACGTCCAGCGGCCAAGGCCGGTCTTCATTGCCGAGGAATTGGCCTGTAACCGGCCGAGTTAGGCGGCCATACCAGGCCACACCGGCGCGAAATTCCTTGAACTGGGCCAGCGCCATCCAGACCGCCGCTCCGCCCCAGCAAAAGCCGATTATGCCGGTGCGCCGATCGGCAAAGCCCTGGTCCTTGGCCCAGGCTAGCGTTGCGGCAATATCGCCCTGAACCTGGGCATAGCTGGCGGTTTCAACGATTTTTTGGATCGCCTTGAAATCCTTTAAGGGGGCAGGATCGCCGGCGCGGTGGAAAAAGGCTGGCGCAATCGCGACATAGCCCAGCTTGGCTAGCCGCCGACAGGTGTCGCGGATGTATTCGTGAATGCCAAACACTTCAGACACTATGATCACGACTGGAAACCGGCCCTTGGCATTGGGGCGGGCGACATAGGCCGGCAGGGGAGCGTCGACCTGCGGAATCATTTCGTCGCTGGTGATCAGGCCGGCGGCGTCGGTAACAATCGGGGCGGCCTGAGCGGAAAAGGCCGAGACGGCAAACCCGGCAAAGAACAGGCTGGCCACCCCGCGGCGCGACAGGTGAAAGTCTTGCGGCTCGGAGCCTTCGGGACGGGTCAAGACGGCCATGGCAGTTTTCCTTTTGCGCGCAAACAGCGCAGATTAACCTGCAATGATTTTATGGCTTTGTCACGGCGGGCCAGCCTTGCGAAGGGTCAGATTTATCCGGCCGCCGCCAGAAATCAGTTGTGAACTGCCGCTTATGACCCGGTCTATGCCGTGAAAGGCCAGCCTATCCTCGCCAGCAAGAATACAGACATCGCCTGAGCTTAGCCGCACCGAGCGGGTCTTGCCGCCGCGCACTGTGCCGCCAATGCGAAACACGGCCGTATCGCCAAGCGAAACCGACAAGACGCCAAAGCCAAAATCGGCCTCATCGCGGTCCTGATGCAGGCCCATGCGTGCGCCTTGCCCATAAAGATTGATCAGACAGGCATCGGGCGGAACCTGCGCATCGACATGTTCTGCCCAGAGGTCAAGCAAGGCTGAGGGTATGGGCGGCCAGGTCTTGCCCGTGACCGGATGATGGGCTTGGTAGCGATAGCCAGCGCGGTCCGAGACCCAGCCAAGGCTGCCGCAATTGGTCATACGCACTGAAAATGGCTGACCGCCGGGTGTAATGGGTGTGAAAAGGGGCGCAGCCATAAAAATCTTGTCCAGCTCTGCGACCAGATCGTTCTGGGCCTCGCTATCCAAGCGGCCAGGAAGAAGTTGAAAACCGTTCATAGGCTGCAAGATGGTACAAGACCGTCACGGTTCCAAGGGGCAGCAGGGCGCGCGCTTCAAGGCCGAGCAATCTTTAAATTTCTACCCAAGTTTGTTAACGGGTGGATTTTGTTCCCCTTTAGGCCGCCTCGGTGATGATTTTCTGGAACCTCCACGGCTTGAGTGTGTGATTGGGTCTTGCCAAGTGCTCAAGGCTGCCCATATGCGGCTTCGAAGCGTGATACGTTTTATCTGAATCAACCCGCCGTTTTGAGGCCTACCGAACGGTGGGCCTCGTTCAAAGACCTAAGCGAACCGGGGGTCCAAATCCCGATCGGGTGCTTTTTAAAAAGGCCCGGCAGAACGGACCGCCCGCAATGGAGCGACCAAAGACCATGAGCAAGATTATCGGTATCGACCTTGGCACCACCAATTCGTG
>CANGCO010000080.1 GCA_947452365.1 Caulobacteraceae bacterium | reverse complement strand
CAAGGGGGTGACAAATTCCTGCCAGGTCTTGAGCCGCTCTTCTGGCTTTACATAAGAGCGGTCGTGGCGGCTGATTTCCAAAAACCCTGTCGGCTTACCCATGATCTTGTCTTTCTTAAGCGTTGGGGGCTATTGCGCGGCGACCTGGGCGGCCGAGGCGGCCTCCAGATCCATCAGGGCGCGGCGATAGTCCTTGGGCATGACCTTGACGAATTGGCGTACGCAGGCCTGCCAGTTATCGAGGATATGGCGGGCGCGGGCACTGCCAGTATGGGCCAGATGCCGCTCGATCAGGACGCGCAGGCGTTCTGTGTCAAAGCGCAGCATATTGCCAAGACCCGTATCGGCATCGCCAAGGCCAGTCTGGTCATCGCCAGAGCCGTCCAGCGGTTCCAGATCGACCATGGCCTTGTTGCAAAGCGCGTCAAAGCTGCCGTCTGGATCATAGACATAGGCCACGCCGCCCGACATGCCGGCGGCAAAATTGCGCCCGGTCTTGCCCAAAACCGCGACCACACCACCCGTCATATATTCGCAAGCATGGTCACCCGTGCCCTCGACCACGGCAATGGCTCCGGAATTGCGCACAGCAAACCGCTCGCCCGCCACGCCGGAGAAATAGGCCTCACCGGCAATTGCGCCATAGAGCACCGTATTGCCCACCACGATGTTTTGGGTCGGATCGCGCATAATGCCGTCTGGCTGACGCACAATCACGCGCCCGCCCGACAGACCCTTGCCGACATAGTCATTGCCGTCACCGATCAGGGTCAGGCTAATCCCGCGCGCTAGGAAGGCGGCAAAGCTTTGGCCGGCTGTGCCGGTCAAGCTGATCTTGATCGTATCGGGGGCTAGGCCCTCATGGCCATAACGGCGCGCGACGGCGCCCGACAACATGGCCCCGACGCTACGATTAACATTGCAAACCTCAGCCTTGATCTCGACCGGTTCACCCCGCTCTAGGGCAGGGGCCGCCGCGGCGATAAGGCCGTGATCGAGGGCCTTTTCCAGCCCGTGATCTTGACGCTCACTATTCCAGCGCGGCAGGTCGGCTGGGATGTCGGGCATATAGAGAAGCTTGCTCAGATCAACGCCCTTGGCCTTCCATTGCTCGACCACGGGGCGGGCGTGCAACAGCTCGACCCGGCCAATCATTTCATTGATCGTGCGGATACCGAGCTGGGCCATGATGGCGCGCAGTTCTTCGGCGACGAAGAAGAAGTAATTGATCACATGCTCGGGCTGGCCAGTGAACCGGGCACGCAGGATCGGGTCCTGGGTCGCCACGCCCACCGGGCAGGTATTGAGATGGCATTTGCGCATCATGATACAGCCCGCCGCAATCAGGGGCGCTGTAGCAAAGCCAAACTCATCGGCACCGAGCAGGGCCGCCACAGCCACGTCGCGGCCCGTGCGAAGTCCGCCATCGGCCTGAACGGCAATACGGCTGCGCAAGCCATTGAGCAGCAGGGTCTGCTGGGTCTCGGCCAGGCCGATTTCCCAGGGCGAGCCGGCATGGGTCAGGGAGGTGAGAGGCGAGGCCCCGGTGCCGCCTTCAAAGCCGGAAATGGTGACATGATCGGCGCGTGACTTGCTCACCCCCGCCGCAACCGTGCCAACGCCCACTTCCGAGACCAGCTTGACCGAGATGCGGGCCTGAGAATTGACGTTTTTCAGGTCATGGATCAGCTGGGCCAGATCCTCGATCGAATAGATATCATGGTGCGGCGGCGGGCTGATCAAGCCAACGCCTGGGGTGGAGTGACGCACCTTGGCAATATTGGCATCGACCTTGTGGCCGGGCAGTTGACCGCCTTCGCCGGGCTTGGCGCCTTGGGCGATCTTGATCTGGATATCATCGGCATTGACAAGATATTCCGCGGTCACGCCAAAGCGGCCAGATGCAACCTGCTTGATCGCCGAGCGCATGGAATCGCCATTGGCCAGGGGCACAAACCGGTCAGACTCTTCGCCGCCTTCACCCGTATTGGACCGCGCGCCAATCCGGTTCATGGCCACGGCCAAGGTGGTGTGGGCCTCGCGGCTGATCGAGCCAAAGCTCATGGCCCCGGTAGCAAAGCGCTTGACGATCTCAGCGGCCGGTTCGACCTCATCGATCGATAGGGGCTGGTCCGCAAACTTGAATTCCATCAGGCCGCGAATGGTCAAGAGCCGCTTTGACTGCTCATTAATACTGGCGGCAAAGGCCTCGTATTCGGCAGGCAGATTACCGCGCACGGCGTGTTGCAGCTTGGCGACCGAGTCTGGGTTCCAGGCATGCTCCTCGCCGCGAATCCGGAAGGCATAGGCCCCGCCGACATCCAGCGCATCGCGATAGATTGGAATATCGGCATAGGCATCGCGGTGACGGCGCACGGATTCTTCGGCGACTTCGGCTAGGCCCACCCCCTCAATCGTGGTGGCCGTGCCGGTGAAATACTTTTCGATAAAGTCTGAAGACAGGCCGACCGCGTCGAAAATCTGGGCGCCGCAATAGGATTGATAGGTCGAAATGCCCATCTTGGACATGACCTTGAGAATGCCCTTACCAATGGCCTTGATATAGTTTTTCTGCACCTCATAGGCGCTTAAGGCGAGGCCCGATTTAACGCGCAAGGCCTCTAGGGTCTCAAAGGCCAGATAGGGATTGACCGCCTCGGCGCCATAGCCCGCAAGAACGCAGAAGTGATGCACTTCGCGCGCTTCGCCGGTCTCGATCACCAGGCCGGTCTGCATGCGCAGGCCTTGGCGGATCAGGTGGTGATGGATGGCGGCTGTGGCCAGGGCGGCGGGCACGGCTATGCGGGTCTCGCTGACCGCCCGGTCGGACAAGATCAGGATATTGATATCGGCCAGCACCGCCTCGGTCGCGGCCCAGCACATTTTCTGGATCGCCATTTCAATACCGCCTGCGCCTTCGCTGGCATCCCAGGTCGTATCAATCGTGGCGGTGCGGAAGGCCCCGTCGAGCAGTTCGGAAATCGCCCGGATCTTGTCGAGTTCGCCATTGGTCAGGACCGGCTGCGAAACCTCCAGACGCTTATGCGTCCCGGCATGATGGCCAAGCAGGTTGGGCCTTGGCCCAATCATCGATACCAGCGACATGACCAGTTCTTCGCGGATCGGGTCGATCGGCGGATTGGTGACCTGGGCAAAGTTTTGTTTGAAATAGTCATAGAGCAGCTTGGAGCGTTCCGACAGGACGGCAATGGGCGTATCGGCGCCCATGGAGCCAATCGGATCTTCGCCCGAGGTCGCCATTGGGGCTAAGAAGAATTTCAGGTCTTCTTGGGTATAGCCAAAGGCTTGCTGGCGATCGAGTAGGGTCTGGGGATCATCGGCCAGGGGGATTTCATCGAGCTTGACGGGCAGGCCTTCGAGCTTGAACTGGGTCTGGTGCAGCCATTCATCATAGGGCTGGGCATTGGCGAGGGTCTGCTTGATCTCGTCGTCCTCGATGATCTTGCCCTGTTCCAGATCGATCAAGAGCATCTTGCCTGGCTGCAAGCGCCATTTGCGCGCGATCTTTTCCTCTGGGATCGGCAGGACGCCGGATTCAGAGGCCATGATCACCTGATCATCCGTGGTTAGGATAAAGCGCGCTGGGCGCAAGCCATTGCGGTCCAGGGTCGCGCCGATCTGGCGCCCATCGGTAAAGGCAATGGCAGCAGGGCCGTCCCACGGCTCCATCAAGGCGGCATAATATTCGTAGAACGCCTTTTGCTTGGCATCCATCTGCTGATTGCCAGCCCAGGCTTCTGGGATCAGCATCATAACTGCATGGGCCAGCGGATAGCCACCGGCCAGTAACAGCTCCAAGGCATTGTCCAGGCAAGCCGTGTCGGACTGGCCGTGCGGGATAAGCGGCCACATCTTATCGAGGTCAGGGCCGAGTAGTGGCGATTCCAGCGTGCGCCTGCGCGCATTCATCCAGTTCACATTGCCGCGCACCGTATTGATCTCGCCATTATGGGCGATGAAGCGATAGGGGTGGGCCAGCTTCCAGGACGGGAAGGTATTGGTCGAAAACCGCTGATGGACCATGGCAATCGCCGACTGGGTCAGGGGGTTTTGCAGGTCCAGATAAAAGGTCCCCACCTGTCCGGCCAGCAATAGGCCCTTATAGACCACGGTGCGGCTGGAAAAGGACGGCATATAAAATTCGGCCAGCGCAGGCAGGTCGCGCTTGGCGGCCTGATCGGCGAGGGGGTTTTGGGTCTGTTTGCGGATGGTCAAAAGCTTGCGCTCAAACGCGTCCTGATCCTTGGTATTGGCTCCGCGCCCGACAATGGCCTGGCGGATCACCGGCAGGTCCGCCATCACGGCCGTGCCGAGCACAGACGTATCCACCGGTACATCGCGCCAGCCGATCAGGGTCTGGCCTTCAACGCGGATAAAGTGCTCGAACTGACCGGCCACCATGGCCCGGACTTTTTCGTCGCGCGGCATGAAGCACATGGCCAGCGCATAGTCGCCAGGCGCAGGCAGGGTCAGTTTTTGGCCCTTGGCCCAGTCGCGCAAAAGCGCATCGGGAATCTGAATCAGACAGCCAGCGCCATCGCCAACCATGGGGTCTGCACCCACAGCGCCGCGATGATCGATATTGAGCAGGATCTGTAAGCCTTGACGCACGATATCATGGGTCTTTGTGCCCTTGATATTAGCAACAAAACCAACGCCGCAAGCATCATGCTCGTGGCGGGGATCGTACAGACCTTGCTTAACCGGCAACTGCATCTCAATACCCTCGAAAGTCATAGTCCCCATGCGCGGACGCGCAGGGCGGAGTGTTTTTGCTGAAAAATTATCCGATGTCGATGGTTGCGCAAACCATCCGTGACAAAGAATGGGCCTCCAGCAAGATTTTGCCCAATTTCTATGCCTAGGCACGGCGTTTGAGCGGCCATTTCTGGCAAAGTTTTGGCGGACCTATTGCCATTTTTATCGATTGGATAAAGCATTAAGCCTAATCCGGATCAGGAAGGTAGGGCGATGCTAAAGCGGTTTCCAGTCGGTGTTTTAGGTTTAATGGCCCTGATCAATCTGGGCCGTGGCGCGGTCCATAGCTTTGCTGTCGATGGCGGCGCAGTCTCGATCGCGGGCCTCAGCCTTGGCGACCAAGGCCCAACCATTTTGTCACTGTTTGCTACCCTTGGTCTTGGCCAGATGGTGATGGGCGGGTTTCAGGCCTTTATCGTCCTGCGCCGGCGCGATCTGGTGGGCCTGTTTTTAAGCCTGCAACTGGCGACGACCCTGGTTGCCATGATCAATCTTTATCTGTGGCGACCCTTGCCGGTGACCGTGCCGGGCCAGCCCTTTAATATCGCCTTGATGGTGTTGCAGGCCTTAGCCTTTGCGGTCGCGCTGCGCACCCAGTCTAAAACCCCCGCCTAGGGCCTAGATTTCCTGATTATAGACCCCGACCTCGGGCCGCTTGGCCAGGCGCGGTTTGACTTCTTGATGGAACAGGGCGCGCATATCCTCGGCCGAGCGGGTGCTTTCGACAACCACCACGATTTCAGGCTTGTTCGATGAGGCCCGCACCAACACCCAGCTACCATCCTCAAGCGCGACCCGCACGCCATTGACGGTAATGACATCCTTGATCTTGCGGCCAAGTATGGTGCCGCCGGCTGCTGCGAGGGCCTGATATTCCTTCACCACGCCCTCAACCACCCCGTATTTGACCTCATCGCCGCAATGGGGCGACATGGTCAGGGAGGTATAGGCCACAGGCAGGGCTTTTTTCAGGTCGGAAAGCTTTTTGCCAGGATTGCGGTCCAGCATGGCCAGAATGGCCGCCGCCGCCGTCAGACCGCAATCATAGCCTCGGCCCAGGGACCCGGCGAGAAAAAAGTGGCCTGATTTTTCAAAGCCTGCCAAGGCGTTCAGTTCAGCCGTTTTGCGCTTGATATAGGAGTGGCCCGTCTTCCAATAGACGGTGGTGCAGCCATTAGCCGCCAAGATCGGGTCGGTGGCATAAAGGCCGGTCGATTTCACATCGACAATAAAGGTCGCGCCTGGATGCAGGGGGGCAAGATCGCGGGCTAGGATCAGGCCGATCTTGTCGGCATAGATTTCTTCACCCTCATCATCGACCACGCCGCAGCGGTCACCGTCGCCATCAAAGCCCAGTGCGAGGTCCGCGCCGGTTTCGCGCACGGTCTTGGCCATGGCATGCAGCATGATCTGGTCTTCGGGATTGGGATTATATTTCGGGAAGGTATAATCGAGATCACAATCCATCTCGATCACCTCAACCCCCATGGCGCGCAGGGCCTGGGGCGCAAAGGCCCCTGCTGTGCCATTACCGCAGGCGGCGACCACCTTGAGCGGGCGGGTGACCTTAAGCCGAGCGGCGACATCGGCAATAAAGCGCTCCGCCATACCCTCAATCCGGGTCAGCTTGCCACCGGGCCGCTCAACAAAGGCGCCGTTCAGGACAATGTCCTTAAGCTGGCCCATTTCTTCGGGGCCAAAGGTTAGGGGGCGCTGGGCACCCATCTTAACCCCGGTCCAGCCGTTTTCATTATGGCTGGCCGTGACCATGGCCACGCAAGGGGCATCCAGATCAAATTGGGCAAAATAGGCTGTTGGTGATAGGGCAAGGCCAATATCCAAGACCTCGCAACCGGCCGCGATCAGGCCAAGGCTCAAGGCCTGTTTGATCGAGACCGAATAGGACCGGTAATCATGGCCAACCACAATCTTTGTATGACCAAGCGACTGGATATAGGTGCCCAGCCCAAGGCCAAGGGCTTGAATGCCCAATAGATTGATCTCGGGGCCGAACAACCAACGGGCGTCATACTCACGAAACCCGGTAGCCTTTACTAATGGTTCGTTTTCATAGGCTAGGCTATTGGGCACCAGGTCACTGCGAGGCTTGGCAAACATGAGGTTTTCCTTGAAAACGATAGGGCCGTGTTTAGTCGTGCCATGGGATCTAGGCAACCGTGTCTGGGGCTTTTGCGGCTGCCATAGAGAGAATGTCGATGTCTAAAGTCAGCAGACCGGCGATTTTTTTCGATCGTGATGGGGTCTTGAATGTCGATCACGGCTATGTGGTTGACCCGGCCAAGCTCGACTGGATGCCTAGGGCCAAGGAAGCGGTCTTAAGGGTGAACCAGCACGGTTTTGCTGCCGTCGTCATTTCCAACCAGTCTGGGGTTGGCCGCGGCATGTTTGATCTAGCCGATGTGGATCACTTTCACAGTGTCATGCAGGCGCAGCTAGCCGAGATCGGCGCGCGGTTGGACGCGTTTTACTACTGCCCCCATATTGCAGAGGCAATTCATGATGAGTTTCGCCACCCCGATCACCCCGACCGCAAGCCCAATCCTGGCATGATCTTGCGCGCCGCCAAGGACCTAGGCCTTGATCTGGCCCGCTCGGCCATGATCGGCGATCGCACGAGCGATATGGAGGCGGCCAAGCGAGCCGGTATCAAGGGGCTGCTCTATCGCGGCGAGCCGCTCGATGACCTGGTTGGCGCGCTATTGGGCTAGCCACGCCCCAAGCTTACGATTGGTTACAGGGATTGTTTGGCCAGGATGGACCAAACTGGCCTATCAGGGCAAAATCTAGATCCTGAGTGAGAGCCCCATGAGTATTGCCTTTATCGATCTTGCCGCTCAACAAGCCCGTATCAAGCCTGCGCTCGACGCGGCCATAGCCAAGGTCTTGGCTCATGGCGCCTATGTGATGGGCCCAGAAGTCGGCGAATTTGAATGTCAGCTGGCGGGATTTTCCGGGATCAAATATGCCGTGTCCTGCGCCAATGGTACGGATGCGATTGCCCTGCCGCTAATGGCCTGGGGCGTGGGCGCGGGCGATGCGGTGTTTTGCCCAAGCTTTACCTTTGCTGCGACGGCCGAGGTTGTGCCCTGGACCGGGGCCGAGCCGGTGTTTGTCGATATCTTGCCCGACACCTATAATCTGGATCCGCAAAAGCTGGAGGCGGCAATTGTCGCCATCAAGGCCGAGGGCCGCTTGACGCCCAAGGTGGTGATTGCGGTTGATCTGTTTGGTCAGCCTGCGGATTATCCGGCCATTTCAGCGATTTGCCAGCGCCATGGCCTAAAACTGATTGCCGATAGCGCCCAAGGTTTTGGCTGTACCCTGAACGGCCAGCATCCGGGCCATTGGGCCGATGTCACAACAACCAGCTTTTTTCCGGCCAAGCCCTTGGGTTGCTATGGCGATGGCGGCGCGGTCCTGACCGATGATGAGGCCCTAGCCGAGCGCATGGATAGTCTGCGTGTGCATGGCAAGGCGGTTAAGAGCGATATTGCTGGCCGCACCTTTGATCACGACCCCAAATATCTGAACATGCGCATCGGTATGAATAGCCGTCTCGACACGCTGCAGGCGGCGATCTTGATCGAGAAGCTGAATGTGTTTGCCGATGAGATTGTGCGGCGCAATGCCGTGGCCGATCGCTATGCCGCCAACCTGCCGGCCAGTGTCACCCAGATTCCGTCGGTGATTGCGGGCGGTATCTCGACCTGGGCCCAGTACACGATTGAGCACGCCAATCGCGACGGCCTGGCCGCACACCTAAAAGCCTCTGGCGTGCCCTCTGCCGTTTATTATCCCGTGCCCATGCATATTCAGTCGGCCTATGCCCATTACCCCAAGGGTGCTGGCGGCCTGCCCGTCACTGAGGCCAAGGCGAGCCGCGTGATTAGCCTGCCCATGCATCCTTATATGACGCATGCGGTTCAGGATCGTATTATTGATGCGATTAGCGGTTTTAATGGCTAGACGCCCAGTCTAAGGCTGGCGCCGGTAGCGACCAAGGGTCGGGGAAAACATGGCGCTTTATCCGGTTATTCTTTGCGGTGGCTCGGGCACAAGACTTTGGCCGGCCTCGCGCGCCGATCGGCCCAAGCAGTTCTTGCCCCTAATCGGTGACCAGTCGAGCTTTCAACAGACGCTTTTGCGTCTGGCTGAGCTGCAGCCGGCTGAGCTGATCATAGTCACCGGCCTTGGCCATAAGGATAGGGTGCGCGAGCAAGTTGCAGCGCTTGGGCTTGCGGCGACCGTCCTGATCGAGCCCGAAGCCCGGGATTCGGCCCCCGCCATTGCCGCCGCCGCGGCCTATGTGCAGGCCAAGGATCCAGACGGCATTGTGCTGATGCTGGCCGCCGACCACCATGTGCGCGATGTGCCCAAATTTGTTGCGGCGGCGAGGCTTGGCATGGCGGCGGCCCAGGCTGGCTATATAGCAACCTTTGGCATGACACCCGATCATCCTGCCACCGGTTATGGCTATATCCAGCCGGGCAAGCAGATTTCAAGCGGCGCGTTTGAGGTTGCGGCCTTTGTCGAAAAGCCAAGCGCCGAATTGGCCGGGGCCTATTTGGCAAAGGGCTATGTCTGGAATAGCGGCAATTTTGCGTTCCTCGCCAAGACCTTGATGGCCGAATTTGACGCCTTTGACCCCGCGACCGCGGCAGCGGCGAGGGCGGCGGTTAAGACTGCCCGCCGCGATGGCGATCAGGTCTTTCTGGATCCTAAGGCCTTTGGCCAGACCACCAAAACATCGCTCGATTATGCGGTTATGGAAAAGACGACCAAGGCGGCGGTGGTGCCTGCCGCCTTTGGCTGGTCGGATCTTGGCGCGTGGGACGCGATCTGGGAGGCTTGCGCGCGCGACGGCGATGGCAATGCCCTGATGGGAGATGTCCAGTGTCTGGATACGCGCAACAGCTTGGTTCGGGCCAATGGTGTGTTTGTCGGGGTGATAGGGGTTGAGGATCTGGCCATTATTGCTGAGGCTGACGCCGTGCTGGTTTGTCGACGCCAAGACAGCCAAAGGGTCAAGCTTCTGGTCGATGCCCTCAAGGCGCAGGGCCGCTCTATTGCCAGCCAGCATGGCAACGGCCAAACCCTGTTAAAGGCCGATGGCGTCAGGGTTGCCAAGCTTGAATGCGCCCCCGGCCAGACGGGCCAGATCCCTGCTGGGGCCTATCAGGTGCTGAGCGGCGCACTGGTGTTAAAAACAGGCGAGGCCTTGACCAAGACCATGCAGGGTCAGTGCGATCAGCCCATGGATTTTACCACTGAAACCGGCTGTTTATTGCTCCTAACCGGCTGGTCCTGACCTGCGACCCCACGGCCTAGCTTGTGTTGCAATGCAGCAAGCCCTTGACTTTCAAGGCCCTATGAGCGACTAGTCCGGCGTGGGCCTGATATTTGCCTGCTATACGGTGCTCCAGCCGCGTGAGGGGACGTCTTATTTGTCCCAGCCTGTCGAGCGCCTGCGAATCTTCGCATAGATCGCCCAGGCCACGCGGGGCGCT
>CANGCO010000079.1 GCA_947452365.1 Caulobacteraceae bacterium | reverse complement strand
TTGATCATTGTCGGCATTTGGCACATGCATGTGGGTTTGCGGGTCGTGATCGAGGACTATATCCACAAGTCGCTCAGCAAGGCGGCCTTGCTCTTGCTCAATATGTTTGTCTGCGGCCTGGGCGGGGCCCTGGCAGTCTTTTCGATTCTCAAGGTTGCCTTCAGTGTTAGCGGCCTTGCCGGCGGAGCCATTTGATTATGTCTGAATATGCCTTCATCGATCATCAGTTCGACGTTGTTGTCGTGGGTGCTGGCGGCTCGGGTCTGCGCGCCGCGCTTGGGGCTGCGCAAGGCGGCCTGAAAACAGCCTGCGTCTCCAAGGTCTTCCCAACCCGCTCGCACACGGTCGCCGCCCAGGGCGGTATCTCGGCCAGCCTTGGCAATATGGGCGAGGATGACTGGCGCTGGCACATGTATGACACCGTCAAGGGGTCAGACTGGCTGGGCGATCAGGACGCGATTGAATATCTGTGCCGCAATGCGCCCGACGCGGTTTATGAGCTCGAGCACTGGGGCGTGCCGTTTTCGCGCACCGAGGATGGCAAGATCTATCAGCGCGCCTTTGGCGGCATGACCCGCAATAATGGCGAAGGCCCGGTCCAGCGCACCTGCGCCGCCGCCGACCGTACTGGTCATGCCATGTTGCACACCATGTATGGACAGGCCTTGTCCAAGGATGTCGAATTCTTTATCGAATATTTCGCCCTCGACCTGATCATGGAAGATGGCCGCTGCCGGGGCATTACGGCCTGGAAGCTGGATGACGGCACCTTGCACCGGTTCATGGCTCAGACTGTGGTCCTGGCCACTGGCGGCTATGGCCGCGCCTATTTCAGCGCCACCAGCGCCCATACCTGTACCGGCGATGGCAATGCCATGGTGCTGCGCGCAGGCCTGCCGCTGCAAGACATGGAATTTGTGCAGTTTCACCCCACCGGTATTTATGGTGCGGGCTGCTTGATCACCGAAGGCGCCCGCGGCGAAGGCGGTTATCTGACCAATTCCGAGGGCGAGCGCTTTATGGAGCGCTATGCCCCCTCAGCCAAGGATCTGGCCAGCCGTGACGTGGTTAGCCGCGCCATGACCATTGAGATCCGCGAGGGCCGCGGTGTCGGTCCCAATAAGGACCATATCTTCCTCCATCTGGACCATCTGGATCCCAAGGTCCTGCACCAGCGCCTGCCGGGCATTTCCGAAACCGCCAAGATTTTTGCCGGGGTCGATGTGACCAAGCAGCCGATCCCGGTCCTGCCGACCGTGCACTATAATATGGGCGGCATACCGACCAATTATCACGGTGAGGTCCTAACCAAGGTCGGCGGCGATGCCGACAGTGTGGTGCCCGGCCTGATGGCTGTGGGCGAGGCCGCCTGCGTGTCCGTGCACGGGGCCAATCGTCTGGGCTCCAACTCGCTGATCGATCTGGTGGTGTTTGGCCGCGCGGCGGGTATGCGCACGGTTGATACCCTAAAGGCCGGTGAGCGTCAGGCGGATCTAAAGCCCGGCGCCTGCGACAGCCATATCGAGCGCTTTGACCGCCTGCGCAATGCCTCGGGCAAGACCACGACGGCGTCTTTGCGTCTGGCCATGCAAAAGGCCATGCAAGAGGATGTGGCCGTGTTCCGCACCGGCGAGACCCTGCAAAGCGGTGTCGATCGTATGGCCCAAGTCCATAAGGACATGGCCGATATTAGCGTCGCCGATCGCGGCCTGGTCTGGAATACAGACCTGCTCGAGACCCTGGAATTCGACAATCTGATCGGTCAGGCGATTGTCACGGTCAATAGCGCCGCCAACCGTCAGGAAAGCCGCGGCGCCCATGCCCGCGAAGACTTCTCCGACCGCGATGACAAGACCTGGATGAAGCACACCCTGGCCTGGTATGACGGTGCCAGCGGCAAGGTCAGCATCGATTACCGCCCGGTTCATACCTATACCATGTCCAACGAGATCGCCTACATCGCGCCAAAAGCGCGGGTGTATTGATCCGCTGACCTTTGATTAAGGAAACCGCCTGATGGTCCAGCTGACGCTGCCGCAGAACTCCAAGGTTGTTAAAGGCCGCCACCACCCTGCCCCGGCCGGGGCAAAATCGGTCAAGACCTTCAAGATCTATCGTTATGACCCCGAATCCGGCGGCAATCCGCGCTGGGACACTTATGACGTCGCCACCGACCAGTGCGGGCCAATGGTGCTGGACGCCCTGATCCATATCAAGAACACGATGGACCCGACCCTGGCCTTTCGCCGGTCGTGCCGCGAGGGGGTTTGCGGTTCCTGCGCCATGAATATTGGCGGGCGCAATACCCTGGCCTGTACCAGTGGCTGGGCCGAGGTTGCGGGCAAGGATGTGCAGATCTCGCCCTTGCCGCACCAGCCAGTGATCAAGGACCTGGTCCCGGACCTGACCTTGTTTTTTGCGCAATATGCCTCGATCGAGCCCTGGCTCAAGACCGAAACACCGCAGCCGCAAAAGGAATGGATTCAGTCGCCGCAGGACCGCGAAAAGATCGACGGCCTTTATGAGTGCATACTCTGCGCCTGCTGCTCGACCTCATGCCCAAGCTATTGGTGGAATGGCGAAAAATATCTGGGCCCGGCCACCCTGCTGCATGCCTATCGCTGGCTGATCGACAGCCGCGACGAGGCCACGGGCCAGCGCCTCGACGAGATTGAAGACCCCTTCAAGCTCTATCGCTGCCACACCATCATGAACTGCGCCCAGGTCTGCCCCAAGGGCCTGAACCCCGCCAAGGCCATCGCCGAGATCAAGAAGATGCTGGTCGAACGGGTGGTCTAGACACCTGCACACGAAGACAATTCGTGAGCCCCGCCGTTCGAAATGAATGGCGGGGTTTGTTTTGCTTGCCACCTTGGTTTGCTGGTCGGCTGTTTGCAGCTTATCACAAGGCCTTATCCGAGCAGAATACATCCATACGCTAATGGCGAGCCGCAAGCTTATCCCGTTGCATGCGCTTGGCCGGAGCGCCATATTCAGGGCTTAGGACCTGATAGTTTGAAAGTGGTGGCCGAGTGAGTGATCCAACAGCGCGGGTGGTGATTATTGGGGCCGGTCATGCCGGGGGCTCGGTTGTGGCCTATCTGCGGCAATATGGTTTTGCCGGTCCTATTACCCTGATCGGCGAAGAGCCCTTGGCCCCCTATCAGCGCCCGCCCCTGTCCAAGGCCTGGCTCAAGGGCGAGGCCGATGCTGAGTCGTTGATGCTCAAGCCCTTGAGCTTTTATGTCGAGAATCAGGTCGATCTGCGGCTGGGTGTCCATGCCGTAGCCATAGATCGCGCCGCCAAGACCGTGGCCCTGTCTGAGGGCGCGCCGCTGGCCTATGATGTGCTGGTGTTGGCAACAGGCGCGCGGGCGCGGCGGCTGACCCTGCCGGGCTCGGATCTCAAGGGGGTGCTGGAACTGCGCACCGCCGCCGATGCCGAAAAGCTGAAATCGGCGCTTGAAGGCCAGGGCAAGACCCTGGCCGTGGTTGGCGGCGGCTATGTCGGTCTAGAGGCGGCGGCCTCTGCCCGCGCCCTGGGCGCGCAGGCCGTGGTGATCGAGCGCGAGAGCCGGGTTCTAGCCCGGGTTGCCTGCGAGCCCCTGTCCAACTTCTTCCAGACCTATCACACCGCCAAGGGCGTGGTGTTTGAGGTCAATGCGGGGGTTGAGGGCTTTGAGGGCAAGGACGGCGCGGTCACAGGCGTGCGCCTTGCCGATGGCCGAACCATTGCCTGTACGGCCGCCCTGGTGGGCGTCGGGGCCATACCCAATGACGAGATCGCCAAGGCGGCGGGGCTGGACTGCAATAATGGCGTTGTGGTCGATGCCAGCGCCCGCACCAGCGATGCGGCCATATTCGCGGTTGGCGACCTGACCCAAAGGCCCCTGCCCCTCTATGAGCGCTCGGTGCGGCTCGAAAGCGTGCCCAATGCGTTGGAACAGGCCAAGATTGTTGCCAGTGTCCTAACGGGCCGCCCCCTGCCCGCACCCGAAGTGCCATGGTTTTGGTCGGATCAGTATGATTTGAAGCTGCAAATCGCCGGCATGCCGTTCGATGCGGACCAGATTATTATTCGCGGCGACCCGGCCAATGCAAGGTTTGCCATATTTCATCTGAAACAGGGTTGCGTTCAGGCCGTAGAGGCGGTCAATTCAGCCCCGGAATTTATGGCGGGGAAACAATTGGTCGCATCGCGAAAACCAGTTGCAACCGCCAAACTAGTCGATATGTCGATATCCATGAAGGACGTTGCGGCTTAACGCGGCGGCGATACGAGGAAGCTTATGGCGAAGATTACTTTTGTTGAGCACAACGGCAAAGAACATGTCGTCGATGCCAAGTCCGGCCTGACCGTCATGGAAGCGGCCGTAAAGAACAATATCCCCGGCATTGACGCCGATTGCGGCGGGGCGTGCGCCTGCGCCACCTGCCATGTCTATGTAGCTCAAGAGTGGCTGGCCAAGACCGGCACCCAGTCGGCCATGGAAGAGAGCATGCTCGATTTCGCCGAAAACGTTGAGTCCAATTCGCGCCTGTCTTGCCAGATCAAGATTAGCGACGAACTGGACGGCCTGATCGTCAATCTGCCGGAAAGCCAGCACTAGGTCTTGGCCCTGCGCATTGTTGCCGGACGGTTTCGCGGCAAGATCCTGATCGCGCCCGAGGGGGAGGCCACGCGCCCCACCTCGGATCGCGCCCGGCAGGCTGTGTTTAATATTCTCGAACATGCCGACTGGTCGCCCGGTCTGGTGGATGTTCGGGTCATTGACCTGTTTGCAGGCTCTGGCGCCCTGGGACTAGAGGCCCTGTCGCGCGGCGCGGCCTATAGCCTGTTTGTCGAGACCGATCCCGATGCGCGCGGCGCTATCCGCAGCAATATTGATGCGATGGATTTTTTCGGTATTACCCGCATTCATCGCCGCGACTGTACCGATCTTGGCGCCAAGCCGGCGGGCGATGGCGCACCATTTGATCTGGCCTTTCTCGATCCGCCCTATCGCAAGGGGCTAGGTGAGCAGGCCTTGGCGGGACTCTTAAGCGGTGGATGGTTGGCGCAAGGCGCGATTTGCGTCTGGGAACGGGCGGCGGATGAGCCGCCGGTTACGGTGGCGGGCTTTGAAATACTCGATACCCGAACCTATGGCGCGGCCCAGCTGGTGTTTTTAAGGCGGGTTTAGGGCCACCAGCCCCCTACCCCCGCTTCGCGGGTACTTCCCCCAGAGGGGCAAGATTGCCGCGGTTTTAAATCCTCCCCCCTTGGGGGAGGGGGACCGCGAAGCGGTGGAGGGGGCGCTAACGCCGGCCAAACAGCTTCTCAATATCGGCCAGTTTTAGCTCTACATAGGTAGGCCGCCCATGATTGCATTGGCCAGAATGCGGCGTGGCCTCCATCTGGCGCAGCAGGGCATTCATCTCGGTGGCGTTTAGCCTGCGCCCGGCTCGCACAGACCCATGACAGGCCATGGTCGAACAGACATCCGCCAGCCGCTCGCTTAAGGCTAGGGCCTGACCGTTTTCAGCCAAATCATCGGCAATATCGCGGATCAGGCCATGGACATAGGTCTCGCCGAGCATGGCCGGGGTTTCACGCACCAGAATAGCCCCCGGACCAAAGGCCTCAATGACCAGCCCAAGGGCCGCCAACTCATCCGCCCGCGCCAAGACCCGCTCGGCCTCAGCCGGGTCCAGATCAACCACTTCGGGCAGGAGCAGGGTCTGGCGCATCACCCCGCCTGCCGCCATTTCCGCCTTCATCCGCTCATAGACCAGACGCTCATGCGCAGCATGTTGATCGACCAGGATCATGCTGTCGCGGGTCTGGGCGACAATATAGGTCTCGTGCACCTGAGCCCTTGCCGCGCCGAGCGGGCGGTCGATAGGGTCATATTGGTCGGCCTGCGCCTGAGGCGCATGGCTCTCAACCCTGGCTGTAGGTTCAGACAGGCCCGGCAGGCTGCCCGTCATGGGCCTAGGCGGTGCGGGCGTCCAGCCTCCCGACTGCCAGGCTGAAAAGCCTGCCGCACTGGCCGGGGCCACATAGCCGCTATAGCCGGGGCGAAAGCCGCTCAAGGCCGCATCGGCCGCCGTCGTCGAGGCCCTGTGGCCTGCGCCCGCAAGCGCGTGCCTGAGCGCGCCAATGATCAGGCCGCGCACCAGATTGGGATCGCGAAACCTTACCTCGGCCTTGGCTGGATGCACATTCACATCGACCAGAGTAGGGTCGAGATCCAGATAAAGGGCCGCCGTCGGGTGACGATCCCGAGCCAAAAAATCGGCATAGGCCGCCCGCAAGGCCCCTTGCAGCAAGCGGTCGCGCACCGGACGGCCATTGACGAACAGATATTGATGCGCCGAATTTCCCCTAGAATAGGTCGGCAGACCCGCAAAGCCCGATAGCCGCACGCCCTCGCGCTCCTGGTTTAGCAAGAGGGCATTGGCCTCAAATTCGGACCCTAAGATCGCCGCCAGCCGCGCCAGACGGCCCTGATCGCCCTTGACCTCAGCCGCGAGGCGAAGCGAGCGGCGGCCATCCAGATCAAGGCTAAAAGCCGCATCCTCATGGGCCATGGCCTGGCGCTTGATCTCCTCAGCAATCGCCATGGCCTCAGAGCGTTCGGACTTCATGAATTTTAGCCGCGCCGGGGTGGCATAAAAGAGGTCCCGCACCTCGACCCGCGCGCCATGCGGCCCGGGAAAGGCGCTGGGCTGGACCGCGCCTACCGCCCCGCCCTCAACGCTCAAGGCAAAGGCGTCACTCGCCCCCTTGGCCCGCGAAGACAGGGTCAGGCGCGATACGGACCCGATCGAGGGCAAGGCCTCGCCGCGAAAGCCCAGGGTTAGGATATGGAGCAGGTCCCACTCGCCCTGATCATCGGGCACCAGCTTGGACGTGGCATGGCGCTCAACCGCCAAGGAAAGATCAGACGGCGACAGCCCACAACCATCATCGGCAACAAGGATACGGGTCAAGCCGCCATTATCGGCTTGAATCTCAATCCGCCGCGCGCCGGCATCGAGCGCGTTCTCGACCAGCTCCTTGACCGCACTCGCCGGCCGCTCGACCACCTCGCCAGCAGCGATGCGATTGACGGTCTCATTGGGAAGACGGCGAATGGTCATGAGCGCTTTCTAGGACAAGTGCATAGACTAGCGCGATTCCATGGCAAGGCTGACTGCCAAGATGACAGATCGTTAACTTGCAATGACAGCGTTTTTTGCGCAACCTTAGCGAGCCATTTTGTGAGATCATCATCATGCATCTTGTGCGCTACATAGCGACTGCACTCGCTACAGTGTTTTTCGCTGGCTCGGGTTTTGCGTTCGCAGGATCGCCTAATCCAACCACGCCCCCGGTCGATGAAGGTTTGGTTGAGGAACTGGTTGTTACCGCCCGCTATCCCGGCCCGGCCTTTTGGCGGGTATCCGATGCCGACTCCGAGATTTGGATTCTCGCGGTCCCTAGTCCAACACCAAATGGTTTGATCTGGGACAAGCGTCAGCTTGAAAAAGTGATGAAGGGGGCAAACGGCGTGGTCTTACCTTCAGTGGTCACTGTCGGCCTCATGGACGGGATGAAATTCGTTATTTCCAAGCGAAAACAGTTCAACAATCCAAACGGCAAGACCCTCGCCGAGGTCCTGCCCCAATCCTCAATCGATCAATATCTAAAAATCGATCCTGCCTTTCGCAAAGCCAATGATCTAAAATCCAAGCTCAAGCCCGTATTGTTTGCATTTCAATCTCGCATGAGCATTTACGATAAGAAACGCTGGTCAGAATTCTATATCGACAATGACGTCGTGACCTTAGCGCGCAAGTATAAGGTCAAGATTCGACGGGCCTCAGTCCAGCCTGGCTTACCCATCGCTGAAGGTATCATCGGGCTGAACACAGCGGAGCAGATTGGCTGTTTCGATACAATAATCGAGGGCGCGCGCGATAGTCTTCGTAATACAGATGATGCGGCCAAGGCCTGGGCCGATGGAGATACCGCCTTGATGCTGTCACTGACTTCGGGAGCCAGTCTGACGGCCTGCGCCCTGAATTCGTCCCAAGGCCAATCAGCAGAGTCAAAGGTCTATGCCGACGTACTCAACGTGGTCAAACAGGCCCTCGCTCAGCCCGGCAAGACCTTACTGGTCGTGTCCAATGCCCGCGGCCTAGTCGAAAAACGTGGCATTTTGGCCCAACTCAGGGACCAAGGCCTAACGGTCCGATCGCCAGCAGAATAGCACTGAATGCCGCCCGCTCCGGGCGGAGTACCTGCGAAGCCGGTGAGAATGGGTTGGGGCCAGTGCCAGCCCCTTCACCGCCTTCCCCGCGAAGGCGGAAGGAGGGTTTGGGCCGGTGCCAGCCCCCTCCATCGCTTCGCGGTCCCCCTCCCCCAAGGGAGGAGGATTAATCAGAGGCCGGGAAGCTTAAGCCGCACGCCTTGTTCGCGCTTGATCACGACGGGCTTGTCGCCGATCAGGGCCTTGATGCGGTCGGCCTCGACCGCCGGATCGATTGGCGCAACGCCAAGCGTGGCGGCCGTGGCATCGGCAGGGGCCTTATCGACTTGAGTCTCAGGCTTGTCCTTGCGCCAGAACATCACCTTATCGGCAAAGCTGCGGTCCTTATGGGCAATATCGCCAAATTCGTCATCGACGACAAAGCGCACCAGCGGATCGGCCTTGTCGGCCCCAGCCTTGGCGACCAAAAGCTTTTCACCGTCACTGCGGATCTCGCCTTGGCGATAGCCAAGTAGGGCAGCGCGGGCGGCGCTTTCAGGCTGGAGTTCCTGTGGGCGAGGCTCACCCGGTGCAGGCGGGCGCAGGGCGTAGTCGGGTGGCACCACAAGCGGTGCCTTGGTCACAACCCGAAACTCGTCGGGCACAACCTTGCTCATGCCCAGGGCCTTGGAGGCGGATTGACATCCGCTCAGACCCAGACCGGCCAGAAGGATGACCGCAATGGCCGCACGCTTCATCGTCATAAATAGGCTCCTACAGACCGCCCCCGGCCGACATTGCTAAGAGGAATAGCGCATTCTTGGGGGCCATGCCAATCACCATAAATCTATGGCCGCTTTATGCCTGGGTTTCCGACGTCGATGGCGGCGTCAGCAGGCTATCCATCAATAAGATCAGGACCCCAATTGTGATGGCGCTATCGGCAATATTGAACACCCAAGGGAAATAGAGTGCCGAAACATCGATAAAATCGCACACAGCGCCAAAGCGCACCCGGTCGATTAGATTACCCACGGCGCCGCCCATGATCAGGCCCAAGGCAAATGCGAGTCTTGGCCGCGTCAGCTTGCGCGCCCAACCGGCGAGAATCAGGGCCACGCCAAACGAAAACGCCGCCAAGGCCCAGCGCATCACCTCGTGATCAGCGCGAAACAGGCCAAAACTAACGCCCCGATTCCAGACCATGGACAGGTGGATCGGACCAAAAAACGGCACGGACCTGAGGGTCGGCAGGTCCAGCACAAACAAGACCCAGGCCTTGCTGAGCTGATCGGCAGCAATAATCGCAACCGCCAGACCAAATGCCAGCCAGGTTAAACGGCGCGAGGGAATAAGTGCATCGCTCATTTGGTCCCCCAATTGGCCACCACCTTGGCACAGCGCCCACAAAGCTTTTCGGCCGGATCCACCTCGGTCAAGACCTTCCAGCAGCGGTCACATTTGTGGCCTTCAGCGATCCCAGACTTGATCAGCTTATAGCTGTGGATACCCTTCGCGGCGGCATCCAGCTCAAGCTTGGCGGCGCTGGTGCGGAACACGTCCTGGGAAATAACACCTTCAAAGGCGCCAAGCGTCTCGGAATCAACGGCAAACTCAACATAGGCTTCCAATGACGAACCAATCGTCTTTTCGGTGCGCATCAATTCAAGATGGCCGTTCACCGCCTCCATCAGGCCGCGAATCGCGCGCCAGCGTTCGAGTTCTGCGGTGTTTTCCCATTCGGCCCGGATCGCCGGAATAACCCGCAAGGCATTAAACCCGCCGTCCGGGAACCGCGTGCTCCAGGCTTCGTCGGTTGTGAAGGGTGCCAAGGGTGATAGCCAGGCGGTCAGGCGTTCAAACACCAGGTCCATCACCGTGCGCACCGCGCGGCGAACCTCGCTATCGGGGCTGTCGCAATAGAGACTGTCCTTGCGGATATCGAAATAAAAGGCCGACAGGTCCTGGCTGCAGAACCAGGTCACATCGCGCCAGACCTCGGCAAAGCGGAAGTTTTCATAGGCCTTGCGCACCGCCCCATCCAGTTCCCACAGCCGGTGCAGGATGAATTTTTCCAGCGGCGGCATCTGGTCATGGCTAATCCGCTCGGCCTCGCTAAAGCCTGCAAGCCCCCCCAGCAAATAGCGCAGCGTATTGCGCAGCTTGCGATAGCTGTCCGTGGTGGTGGCCAGCATTTGTTTGCCGATACGCTGGTCCTCGGTATAGTCGACCATGGCCGCCCAG
>CANGCO010000078.1 GCA_947452365.1 Caulobacteraceae bacterium | reverse complement strand
TTCACCCGCGGTGAGACCCAGGCCCTGGTGGTTGCGACCCTCGGCACCGGCGATGATGAGCAATTCATCGATGCCCTGGAAGGCACCTATAAGGAAAGCTTCCTGCTGCACTATAATTTCCCGCCCTATTCGGTGGGTGAAACCGGCCGGATGGGATCCCCTGGTCGTCGCGAAATCGGTCACGGTAAGCTCGCCTGGCGCGCCCTGCGCCCCATGCTGCCAACCAAGGCCGACTTCCCCTATACGATCCGTCTGGTGTCGGAAATCACCGAGTCCAATGGCTCGTCCTCCATGGCCACGGTTTGTGGCTCGTCCCTGGCCATGATGGATGCGGGCGTACCGCTGATCAAGCCGGTCTCGGGTATTGCCATGGGCCTGATCCTCGAGCCCGATGGCTATGTGGTCTTGTCCGACATTCTGGGTGACGAAGATCACCTGGGCGATATGGACTTCAAGGTCGCTGGCACCGAAGATGGTATTACCAGCCTGCAGATGGACATCAAGATTCCCGGTATTACCGAGGAAATCATGCAAAAGGCCCTGCATCAGGCCAAGGGCGGTCGTCTGCACATCCTCGGCGAAATGGCCAAGGCGATTTCGGGCGCGCGCGAAGAGATTGGCGAATACGCACCCAAGATCGAGACCATCTCCATCGCCACCGACAAGATCCGTGAAGTCATCGGTTCGGGCGGTAAGGTGATCCGTGAGATTGTCGAAAAGACCGGTGCCAAGGTCGATATAAAGGACGATGGTACGGTCAAGGTCTCGGCCTCTGACAGTGCCAAGATCAAGGCCGCCATTGACTGGATCAAGTCGATCGCATCCGAGCCAGAAATGGGCGCCATCTATGACGGCAAGGTCGTCAAGGTTGTCGATTTCGGCGCGTTTGTGAATTTCTTTGGCGCCAAGGACGGCCTGGTCCATATCAGCCAATTGTCCCAGACCAAGGTCGCCAAGACCACGGACGTGGTTCAAGAAGGCCAGATCGTCAAGGTCAAGCTGATGGGCGTGGATGACCGCGGTAAGGTCAAGCTGTCCATGAAGGCCGTGGATCAAACCACGGGCGAGGACCTGACCCTGCGCGAGGCTGCGGCCCCCGAGGCCTAGGCCTAGCCAATCGCGTTCGCACTAAATGTCAGGCGGGCCTTCGGGTCCGCCTGATTTTTTGTGAAATAGCGCTATCCAATAGTGCGATTTATTGATTACTATTCCGGAGTGTTTTTGATCTCGGGGATCAGTATGCCGATAAAGACCGGCTTCGCCCTGGTCGGTGAGTCCAGAGCCGAGGGCCTGAAGGGCCGGATGGCCTTGGCAGCGTTTATTGGCACCACGGCCTAGGTCTATGCACCCTCGATTTGGCCGGCCGTCTGGTTTGTGGCGATGAGTCTTGGCCAGATCGCGGACTATTATATTTTCCTGCCCTATCGCCGCGACCCGACCAATCCAAGATCCATGCTCTATCGGGTGTTTACCTGTGTTTTTGTGTTTCTAAACACGGTCCTTTATGCCGGTATTACCTTGTATATCTGGCGTTCCGGCGATGAGACGGGGCGGTTGTTTGCGGTCCTTCAAGCTTGCGGCGGCCTGTTGCATGTCACGCTTTATATGCATCAGCAGCGCGCCCTACTGTTCTCGGCCCTAGCCGCCCACACCTGTTATCTATTAGGCCTGCCCATGACCATGGCCCTGTCTGCGGGCCCCTTGTCGCTATTTGTATTTGTCGTTGGCTGCCTGCTCTATATCTCGCATATGGCTATTGAGGTTGCCAATGCCAACCGGGCCAATCAGGCGCTTAAGGCCGCGACCCTAGCGGCTGAAAAGGCCAATGCCGCCAAGACCGATTTTCTTGCTACGATCAGCCATGAGATACGAACGCCCATGAATGCGGTTATGGCCGCCGTGCAATTGCTGGATCGCACCGACCCTACCCCTGAGCAAGCCGCGCATATCAAGATGATGAGCCAGGCCAGCGAGGTCCTAATGGGCCTGCTCAATGATGTATTGGACCTGTCGCGGATTGAAGCGGGTAAGATGCGCCTAGACCCCACTGATCTAGACCTTCGCCCGGCGCTTGAGGCCCTGATAAGCCTGTGGCAGCCCCAGGCTGCCGCCAAGGCCTGCCAACTGGTGTTAAGCGTCGCGCCCGATGTGCCGGAAATCTTGCATGTCGATTCTTTGCGCTTAAGGCAGATCCTGTTCAACCTCTTGTCCAATGCCGTGAAATTTACTGACCATGGCTTGATTAGGCTGAATGTCGGTCCCTCCGTCGCGCCACTGCTCGGCGATCAAGCCGGCCTTTATTTCGAGGTGGTTGATACGGGCTGCGGCATTTCTGAGGAGGTGCTGGGACGGTTGTTTGGCAGTTTCGAGCAGGCCGATGCGGGCACCACGCGCCAGCATGGCGGCAGCGGTCTTGGGCTCGCGATCAGTCGGCGGCTTGCTGAAAATATGGGCGGCGGCTTGACGGTTCAAAGCCGCCTTGGCGAAGGCTCGGCCTTTCGCCTTGATCTGCCCTTGCGCAGGGGCCGGGCCATGGATTCCCTTGGCCGCGAGTTTAGACGCACAAATCGGCTTACACACCGGGACCCGCACGGCGACCTCAATAGCGCCCTCGCTCTCAATATACTCCTCGCTGAAGATCATGACATTAACCGGCACATCATCGAGCAGCTCCTCAGCCCGCTAAATTGTGACCTGACCATGGTCAGTGACGGTATCCAGGCCGTAGCGGCGGCATCAAGGGCGCGCTTTGACCTGATCATGCTGGATATGCAGATGCCGTATATGGACGGTCTGGCCGCCGCCCGGGCTATCCGCGACCAGCCCGGACCCAACCGCCTTTCGCCAATCCTGGCCATTACCGCCAATGCGTTGGAACAGCACCGCGCCGAATGGGCGAGGCTAGGTGTAGAGGCCTATATAACCAAGCCACTCAATGCAGACCTATTAATCAAGACCGTCCTAGCCTTGGCTGGCCAAAGGTCCCCGCCAAGGACGGCCGATGTCCGCAAGGCCTCTTGACCCCTCGGTCTCTGGCGAGAATGGTGATGAGAGGCTTGGCAAGGAGACAATGGTCATGACGGCGAACAAGATTGCTCTAGTGATTGGCGCCGGTGACGCCTTGGGCGGTGCCATAGCGCGGCGCTTTGCTAGGGAAGGTTATCTGGCCGTCTTGGTGCGCCGCAACGCCGAAAAGCTGGAACCCCTGGTCGCCCAGATCGAGGCCGAGGGCGGCCAGGCCGTCGGCATGGCGGCGGACGCGCGCAAGGAAGACCAGATGACGGCCTTGTTTGATAAGGTTGAGCAAGAGCTGGGACCCATCGAGGTTTGCGTCTTCAATATCGGTGCCAATGTGCGGTTCTCTATCCTAGAGACCACGGCCCGGGTCTATTCCAAGGTCTGGGAAATGGCGGCCTTTTCGGGATTTCTGGCTGGCCGAGAAGCCGCGCGCCACATGGTCAGTCGCGGGCGCGGGACAATCTTGTTTACCGGGGCCACGGCTAGCTTACGCGGCGCATCGGGCTTTAGCGCCTTTGCCGGGGCCAAGGCGGCCTTGCGCAGCCTAGCCCAGTCCATGGCCCGCGAACTGGGGCCCAGGGGCATTCATGTCGCTCACATCATTATTGACGGACCGATGGATACCGAATGGATTGCCGCAAATTTTCCTGAAGCCTATGCTCGCAAGGCTACGGACGGTATTCTCAATCCAGACCATGTTGCGGAGAATTATTGGCAATTGCATTGCCAGCCCCGTAATGCCTGGACCCATGAGCTGGATTTGCGCCCTTGGTCCGAAACCTGGTAGCCGGCGGCTCGGGATTTTTTGATAACAAGGCCTTGATTATTGGACGCTCCAGTCCAGTTTACCCTTGCGGTGCAGGGGACAGGCGATTAGTCCCTAGGCCCTAAACTTTGTCCTGGGGAATGGGTTGATGACGCGGCAAAAATTGGTGCCCTTGGTGATCGCCGGTATGGTTGGTCTGGCGCTTGTGTTCGGCATAAGCAGCTGGTGGATCAATAAGCAGCGCTTTGAGACCACGGAAAACGCCTATGTCCAGGCCGATACCGTAACCGTTAGTCCCCAGATTGACGGCTATGTCGCCGAGGTCCTCGTTACCGATAATCAAAAAGTGGCCGCCGGTCAGGAACTTGTGCGGCTGGATCCTGCCCAGTCCCAGGCCAAGCTGGCTCAGGCCACGGCCAATCTAGCGGCCCTAGAGGCCGGGGTGCGCGGCGTTGATGATAAGGCCGCCCTTGAAAAGGCCATGGTGGCGCAAAAGGCGGCGGGCCTGACCAGTGCCCAGGCCGATGCGCGCCGGGCCGAGATGGATCTTCGCCGTTATCGGGCCTTGGCTGGCAATGGCTGGGTCTCTGATCAGCGCTTGCAGACCGTGGGGGCGGGCGCAGCCCAGTCCAGCGCCGCTGTGGCCCAGGCCCAGGCGGCCTTGCAGGCCGAGCATCAGGCGGCTGCCTCGCTTGGCTCAGCCAAGGACCAGATGATTGCCCAGGCCCAGGCGGCGCGGGCGGCAGTGCAACAGGCCAAGATCGAGCTAGACCGTACCGTCATTCGGGCCCCTGCGGCCGGTGTGGTCGGGGCGCGTTCAGTGCGTCCTGGCCAATATGTCCGCCCGGGCGCAGCCTTGATGAGTGTGGTGCCAGTTGGTGAGACCTATGTGCTCGCCAATTTCAAAGAAACCCAGGTTGGCCGGATCCGGATTGGCCAGAAGGTCGAGATCAAGGCCGATGCCTTTGGCAAGACCCCGATCCATGGCCGGGTTGATAGTTTTGCCCCCGCAACGGGCTCTGAATTTGCCCTGATCCCAGTGGAAAACGCGGTTGGCAATTTCACCAAGATTGTTCAGCGCGTTCCGGTCAAGATCGTGGTTGAGGCTAATGATCCACTGCGCGGGGCCCTGCGGCCTGGCCTATCAGTTGAGATCAAGGTGGATGTGCGCGGCAAGACCGGCCCCTCCTTTGCTGAGGCGACCATGGCTGCGGCCCAAACTGCGAGCCCAGTTCGGTGACCACAGCGACCCAAGCGGGGGCCATGGCGCCTGCGCCTGCCGTCAACTGGACCAAGCTGATGCTTGGCTTCGGGGCCATGGTGATTGGCCAGTTTATGGCGATCTTGGACATCCAGATCGTGGCCTCGTCTCTGCCACAGATTCAGGCCGGCATCAGTGCTAGCGCCGACGAGGTCAGCTGGATCCAGACCGCCTATCTGGTTGCCGAGGTGGTGATGATCCCGCTCACCGCCTATCTGACCCGGCTTTGGGGCACGCAAAAGGTCTATATGGTCTCGTGCTTTGGCTTTGTGATCATGAGCGTCCTGACCGGGCTATCGTCCAATATTGAGACCATGATTGTCACCCGGGCGCTGCAGGGCTTTATTGGCGGCGCCATGATCCCCACCGTGTTTGCCGTGGCCTTTACCGCCTTTCCGCCCGAGCGGCGGATGTCGGCCAGTATTGTCATGGGCCTGATCGTTACCCTGGCCCCAACCATTGGCCCGACCTTGGGCGGGCATTTGACCGACCTCTTAAGCTGGCGCTGGCTGTTCTTCATCAATGTCATTCCAGGTGCGCTCGTCTTGTTCTTGGTCGGCCGCTATGGCGATTTTGATAAGGGCGATCCAAGTCTGTCCAAAGGTTTTGACTGGTTTGGCCTCGCCGTGATGGCGGTGTTTTTGATGAGCCTGCAATATGTGCTCGAAGAAGGCACACGCAATTCTTGGTTTCAAGATGGGCTAATCCTAGCGCTTGGTGTTGCCGCCCTGGTGGCGGGCCTATTGTTTGTGTGGCGCTCCTTGACCTATAGCCAGCCTATTGTCGAACTGCGTTCCTTTCGTAATTCCAACTTCCTGATCGGGGTCTGTATGACCTTTGTCTCGGGCGCCAGCCTGTTTGGCGGAACCTATTTGCTGCCGCTCTTTCTGGGTCGGGTACGCGGCTTTTCCTCGTCCGAGGTTGGCACCACCATGGTGGTATCGGGTCTATCCATGTTCCTGACCGGCCCCTTGCTTGGCCGGTTTGTGCGCCTGGTTGATCCGCGCCTTCCGATCGTGTTTGGGTTTTTCTGCGCGGGCTATGGCTTTTGGCTCGGACATGCAGTGACCCCGCAATGGGGCTTTTGGGAACTGGCCAGCCTGCAAGCCTTTCGTGGCGTCGGCGTCATGGTGGCCATGATCGCAACCCAAAACGTCACCATGTCGACGCTTGAGCCCAGCATGGTCAAGTCGGCGTCAAGTCTGGTCAATCTGTCGAGAAATGTTGGCGGGGCCATGGGCATGGCGATCTTGTCCAGCACCTTGGTTGTGGCCACCCGGGTTCATGTCAATGAGATCTCGTCACGCATGAGCGTGGCCAGCGTTCAGGCCCAGGCCATGATGGCCGGCATGGCTCAGCGCATGGGCGAAATGGGCTTGGCGGACCCGGCCTCGGCCAGCCGCAAGGTGTTGAAAATGGTGATTACCCGCGCCGCCAGCACCCTGGCCTATGGCGATGCCTTTACGGTTTTGGCTGTGGTCTGCTTCTTGGCAGGGTTTGCTGCCCTCTTCATCAAGCCGGCCCCGTCTGTTTTTGCGGCACCCGCTGAAAGCCATTAATGCCAAGGGTTTGCGGACAGATCGATCAAGGCAAGAGCGAGGCAATCTTGGATGCTGCGGCCGATGTCTTGGCCGAGCGGGGTCTTGGCGCCTCGATTGCGGCGATTGCCAGCCGGGCGGGCGTGTCTAAGCAAACCATCTATAATCAATTTGGCAATAAGACCGAGCTGATTCATGCCCTGGTCGCTCGGCGGGTGGCCAGTATTACCGCCCCCTTGCGCGTACCCGGAGCTGCGGAACATCCTGACCAAACCCTGACCGCGCTGGCCGCTACCCTGATCGCCATTGTGACCAATCCCAAGGCCTATGCCTTGATGCGGGTCACCGTACAGGGCGCCGGGGCCATGCCAGACCTAGCGCGCGCCGTGTTTGAGGCGGGGCCTAGCAGTACAAGGGCGCTCTTGGCACAGTTTTTGGAAGCTGAGACCCGGGCCGGGCGACTGGATGTCGATAATCCCGCTGAGGCGGCCGAAATGTTTGCTGGCATGTGCGGCGGCCATCGTCAAATCCGCGCCCTGCTTGGTCTTGATCTTGGCGAAGACGCCGCCGAGATTGACCGCCTAGCGCGTAACATCACACAAAGATTTTTGCGGGCCTATGCCCCTGCAGAATAACACAAAAAGACCTAGCCACTCGCGCAAACGCGTGTGAGTTTACAATGATAATCTATTGGGAGAGCGGCGTATGACGGGTTCATTGGACGGCAAGATTGCTGTGATTACCGGCGGTTGTTCGGGCATTGGTCTGGGCACGGTTGAATTGTTTATCGCTGAGGGCGCCAAGGTGGTGGTCGCCGATATGCAGGACGATAAGGGCGCCATGCTCGAGGCCCGGTTTGGCGACGCGCTTCGCTATGTTCATTGTGACGTCACCCAAGAAGCCCATATCGCCAAGGTTATGGCCACGGCCGCCGAGGCCTTTGGCGGCCTTGATATCCTGTTTAACAATGCCGGTGCGGGCGGGGCCTCGAACGGGGTTGAGGACATGACCGCAGAGGCCTGGGACAGTGTCATGAACCTTCTGGTTCGGGCCGTCGTGCTGGGCATGAAGCGTGCCGTGCCCTTCATGCGCGCACGCGGCGGCGGGGCGATCGTCAATACCGCCTCGATCGCAGGCCTGCAGGCCGGTTGGGGGCCGCTTGCCTATTCGACCGCCAAGAGCGCTGTGATCCATCTGACCAAGTGTTCGGCGGCTGAATTGTCGCCACAAAACATTCGGGTGAATGCGATCTGCCCCGGCCTGATCGCGACCTCAATCTTTGGCACGGCCATGGGCCTGCCGCGCGAAGTGTCTGACCAGATGGCGGCCCAGATTGCCTCGGTCGCGGGCGATTTCCAGCCCGTGCCCAAGGGCGGCATGCCCGAAGATATCGCCAAGGCATGCCTATTCCTAGCCTCGGATGCCTCGGCCTTTATTACGGGTACGCATCTGGTGGTCGATGGCGGCATTACTATGGGTGGCCGTCACGCCTGGGACAAGACCTCGCCGTCGCCGCTCCTGACTGCGCTTGGCATTTCGCCCGAACAGGCCGAGCAGATGCGACTGGCCATGGCCTCGCAATAGGCTGCCATGTTCGCGATTGATCCTCGACACCAACCAAGGGCCTTGGCGGATACATTCGCGCGCTTTGGGCGTTTGCACCTGCCCGATTTCCTGGCTCTGGGCTCTGCCCAGACCTTGTATACGGCGCTTGCCGACAGGGTGGCTTGGAATCGGGCCTTTAATGCGGGGGGGCGGCACATAGACTCGCCGCTTGAGCTCTATCAAGCCCAGGACCCAGGCGTGCTTGCACAGCTTGATCAGGTGGTGCTCGAGGCCGCGACGCATGGGTTTCAGTACCGGTTTGATAGCTATAAGGTCAGCGATGCGGTCATAAGCGGCCAGGCGGCGGACCCCGTGCTCAAGGCTGCCTATGACCTTGTCAATGGCCTTGAGTTCTTGACCTTGGTGCGGCAATTGACCGGTGATGATCGCGTTCGGTTTTGTGACCTTCAGGCGACGCGTTATCGACCTGGCGACTTTTTGACGGCCCATAGCGACCTTATGGACGGCAAGAACAGGCTCTATGCCTATGTCCTTAACCTGACTCCCAATTGGATTGCCGACTGGGGCGGGCTATTGGCGTTTCTGGATCAGGACGGGCATGTGGCCGAGGCCTATACGCCCAGATTCAATGCCTTGAATATTTTTAGGGTGCCACAAAACCATTGTGTTACCTATGTCGCACCGTTTGCTGGGGCGCCGCGCCTGTCCCTGACCGGATGGATACGCCACGGGACGCCGGAATGACTCCTCCAGATTTAAATGCCAGACCATCCAAGGACGCTTATCGCTCTATACTGAGCCTATGGCTGGCGGGCCTTGCGCCCAATACGCGCGGCGCGATCTGGATGCTGGGATCGGCCCTGGCCTTTACCCTGATGACCGCCCTGGTGAAGTTTTTGGGGGCGGGCTATTCGGCTTCGGTCCAGACCTTTTATCGCCAGGCCGCCGCCTTGCTGGTGCTCTTGCCCATGATGGCTAGGGACTGGCGCGGATCGTTTCACTCGACCAGGCCGTGGATCTTACTGTTTCGGTCCTCTGCCGGGACCTTGGCCATGACGCTTGGGTTTTATGCGTTCCAAAAACTGCCCCTAGCCGACGCTAATGCCTTGTCGTTTACGCGCACGCTTTGGCTGGTGCCTTTGGCCGGGTTTGTGCTGGGCGAAAAGCTTGGGCCCTTGCGGATCGGCGCCAGTGTGGTTGGGTTTTTGGGCGTAGTGATCATGCTGCGGCCCACCGGATCGAGCGCCGCCTTTGGTCTGCCCCAGGCCGCGGCCCTGGGTTCTGCCTTTTTGTTTGCCTTGACCATAGCCGGGATGAAGGTCCTGACGCGTGATCACAAGCCGTTTACGCTTTTGGTCTGGTCCTCGGCCTTGGGCCTAGTGTTTTCCATCCCAATGGCACTCTTGTCCTGGCGTTGGCCAAGTCTGACCGATCTTGGCCTATTGATCGCCATGGGGGTCTTGGGCGTCATGGCCCAGGCCTGTTACATCAAGGGCATGCAGATTGGCGATGCCGCCGCCATGGCCCCGATTGATTATATGCGGCTGGTATTTGCCGTCGCGGTCGGTTTCTTGGTGTTTCACGATATCCCGCAACTGGCGACTCTTTTGGGCGCGGCGGTGGTGGTCTGCTCAACCCTGTTCATCACCTGGCGCGAGGCGCGGGATAATCGCCGCGCCGCCGCCCTAATCGATTGATCAGATCAAGAGGCCATAGGCGATGGCCGCCTGACCACCATAATAAAGGCCCCAGATCGCATAGGCGGTCAGGCGCTCCGACCCCGCCAGTTTTGTGCCGCGAAATAGCTCGGCCGATAGAATGGCGTCCGAGGCCATAAAGGCGAGGGCCCCCACCATGATCGGCCAGGCCTGCCAGGGCAGAAGGATGCTAGTGGCCAGCATGGCGACAATGGCGGCCATATAGACACTGACCGCCGCGCGCATGGCCCCAAGATGTGGCCATAGCCAGACCAGCATGCCGACGGCCCCAAGGATGCTGGCCGCGATCAGGCCGATTCTGAGGGGTGATAGCCAATGGCCATGCTCCCCAAGTGTCCAGAAAGCGGCGACATAGAGGATGTGGGCGATCAGGAAACTGCCTAGCCCTAGCGGCAACCAGCGCTTGGGATCGCCGCCTAAAAACCCGTCGCCAATCGCCGATAGGGCCAGGGCCACGCAAACCATCAGCCCTAGCGCATTATGATTGGTGTTTTGCCAGGCCAAGACCGCCAAGGCCCCGACGGCGGCCATTTTCAGGCCCGTGCGCACGGGCGAGGGCGGGCCAAGCACAAATCCGGCGGCATAGGCGATTGCGGCACTAACCGATAGGGTGATGAGCAGGATCGATAGCATGGTGTCTCTTTAGTTTAGGCAGAAGGTTGACGGGGTGCCGTGGCGTCAGTCTTGGACTTCTGCGCCATGAGGGTTAAATCCATAACCAAGCCGAGGGTTCGGCTGGAACCATTGCTTTTAACACCACAAACAGGGAGT
>CANGCO010000077.1 GCA_947452365.1 Caulobacteraceae bacterium | reverse complement strand
ACAGTGGGAGATTATCCGGGCCCTAACGGGCGAGTTTTTTGCTGGGTCAGCAATGCCCGCCGCCGCAAGCGATCAAACCCGCACCCTGTTTGCGGTGGGGGATGAAAAACAGTCGATCTTTTCGTTTCAGGGCGCCGATCCCAAGCGGCTTCTGGACGAGTCGCAATATTTCGCTGAAAGGGCCGAGGCCGCAAAACTGGCCTTTCGCGGCGTGTCTCTGACCGATAGCTGGCGCTCGACGCCCGAAGTGCTTCAATTTGTCGATGCCGTGTTTGCCGATCCGGTTGCGAGTACGGCGCTTAGCCCGCCGCGCAAGGATGGCGATGGCACGCGCGCCGTGATCCAGCATATTGCCCTGCGCGCCCCCGGTCTTGGGACGCTCGATGTCTGGCCGCTCGAGGTCGCGCCGCCCAAGCTCGAGCTTGATCCCTGGGCACCGCTCGATACCCAAGGCTCAGCGCCTGGTGCCAATAAGGCCCTCGCCCTGAAGATTGCCCAAGACATTCAAAACCGGGTCCAGACCGGCCAGGCGGTGTTTGACAAGGCCTTGAAGGTTTTGCGGCCCGCCCAATATGGCGATTTTCTGATCCTTGTGCGTCGGCGAAAGGGTCTGTTTGAAGAAATCATTCGGGCCTTGAAGCGGCTAAAAGTGCCTGTGGGCGGGGCTGACCGCCTGATCCTGTCGGATCATATCGCCTTTAAGGACCTCGTCGCCCTGGCGCAGTTTTGTCTATATCCAGACGATGATCTGACGCTCGCAGCCCTGCTGCGTTCGCCGTTTTGTGACCTGGGTGAGCAGGACCTATATGACCTAGCCTATGAGCGGCGCGGTAGCCTTTGGGCGAACCTGTATACCCGCGCCGCCGAGCGCCCGGTCTGGCTAGGTGCCAAGCGGTTTCTGGGTGGGGCCCAATCGATCGTCTCCACTGCTTCGCCATTTGATTTTTATGCCAAGGTCTTGAGCCGCCTAGACCAGGACGGCCGCTCCATGCGTCAGCGCCTGCTAAGTCGGCTTGGGCGGGAGGCCGAAGATGCCTTGGATGCGTTTTTGGCCCAGGCCCTCGCCGCCGAGGCGCGCGGCATCCTGGATCTTGAACGCTTTGTTGATGCCATGGCCAGCCTAGACATCGAGGTCAAGCGCGAACAGGAGGACGGCAAGGGCGAGGTAAGGGTCATGACCGCACACGGCGCCAAGGGGCTGGAGGCCCCGATTGTCTATCTGCCCGATACGGCCACCAAGGCCAAGGCTCAAGGCACGCGCCTGATGACCCTAGCCGATGGTGGCATGCTCTGGGCACCGACCAAGGCCAAGGATATTGCACCCACGGCGGCTGGGCGTGAGCACCGCGACGCCCTGTCCGACCAAGAAAGCCTGCGCCTTCTCTATGTCGCCATGACCCGGGCGCGCGATCAATTGATCATTTGCGGGGTCCAGCCCGGCAAGGGGGCCAGCAAGACCGGGAGCTGGTATGATCTGATTGAGCGCGGTCTGGAGCATGACAGTCTGTCCGGTCCTGTCGGCGTGCGCGAGATGGCCATGGGTGAGGGTGTCTTGCGCCGCTACGGGGCCGATCCTGTCTTGGCCAAGACCGTGCAAAAGGCCGCAGCCCCAAGTCATGCCCTGCCCGATTGGGCAAGGACCATGGCGCCGCCATCGCCGATTGGCACCCGCTATGCCTCGCCCTCGACCCTGGCCGAACAAGAGCGCGGACCGGCGCCTTCGCCCTTGGCCAGTCTGGGCGGGCTTGGCCGCTATCGCCGCGGCGATCTGATCCATAAGCTGTTGCAGCTCTTGCCCGATCTTGACCCCGCCGCCTATCGGGCCAGCGCCTTGTCGCTTTTGGCACGTGAGCCCGACCTCACGCCTGCCCAGTGCGAGGAAATGGCGGCCGCAGCCCTCGGCGTCCTGACCGATCCGGTGTTTGCCGAAGTGTTTGGCCCCGGCTCGCGGCCAGAAGTGGCCGTGGCCGGCACCGCCCCTGGCCTGCCGCCGGGGCTGGCCGTGTCTGGCCGCGTCGATCGTCTGGTGATTACGCCGAGCCGGGTCTTGGTGGTCGATTATAAGACCAATCGGCCTGCGCCCTTGCGGATTGAGGATGCTGACCGCGCCTATCTGGTGCAGATGGCGGTCTATGTTGCGGTCCTGCGTCAGGTGTTTCCAGGTCGCCCTGTCGAGGCGGCCCTGGTCTGGACCGACGGGCCGCGCCTCATGCCGGTGCCGGATCATTTGGTTGAGCAAACCTTGGCGAGCCTGGAGCGTCATTGATAAGGCGGGCAACTATGCCTACATACCCACCAAAGGGCATAGTGACTCGGCCGGATACCAAGCGGCTGGGTTTTGGATGGAGCAAGACATATGAGCACGCTAAGCGTTACCGATGAGACCTTTGAGCAATCCGTCCTGAAGGCTGATGGTCCGGTTCTGGTCGATTTTTGGGCCGAATGGTGCGGCCCGTGCAAACAGATCGCCCCGGCGCTGGAACAGATTTCGGATGAATTGGCCGGGGTCATGACCGTGGCCAAGCTCAATATCGAAGACAGCCCAATGACGCCGGGCAAATATGGCGTGCGCGGCATCCCCACCATGATGCTGTTTCGCAATGGCCAAATGGCCTCGATGAAGGTCGGCGCCCTGCCCAAGCAGAAGATTTTGGAATGGCTGAATGAGGCGGGTGTTCAACCCGCCTGATCCCGCCAGGGCTTGGCTAGCCTGCTTGGTTAAGCGGGCTAGCGAGCCTGCAGATTTAGCCTCGCGGCAGCATGGTCCCAGAATTCAAACAGGTCTGGGGCATAGCTAGGCGGTGTATAGGCATCGATTTCAGTCTTTGAAATCACATCCAGCCGCACCGGCGCATGGGCAATCACGGTCGCGGCCATACAGCCTGGGCCAAAGGTGTCGGCCTCCGCATCAAACACCCCGCCAATGGTCAAGAGTGTGCGCCAGGCCGGGCCCGTGATCCGGGTCCTGACCAGGGCGCCGCTAATGTCACAAGCGCCGCCATCAGACGCTAGGGCCTCCTCAATCCTTGCCAAGACCGCCGCCCCCCTTGCCTCGGGGGCACGAACCAGCCAGGTCATGGGCTCCAGCCAGACCAGCCTTAGGTCGCCCGCATTTGCCGATTTGCCGGTTTGCGGAAGCTCTGTGCCCAAGGCCTTGGCCAGGCGGTCAAGGCAGGCATCGGCATCGGACCAGATCTCGAACCGGATCAGGCGGCCAGTCTCCGGGGTGACCCGTTTGAGCATCTGCGTATCAATCACGGTACTGATCTCCGGCCAGGTCATAAAACACGGGCGCAACCACCTTGACCTGGGCGGCCTGTTTGCGGGTCGGTGAGGTCGCGGTCAGGACATCGCCCAGCCGCGCCCGGCCACCTTGCAGGAAGCCCAGCGCAATCGAGCCGCCCTGAACGACATTCATGCCCGCCGCGGTGACATGGCCACACGGCACAGCGCCCTTGGCCGTGATCAGCATCGAGCCTTCGGGGATGGTTCCGCTAATGGCCTCAAGCCCGATCAGTTGCAGGCGCTGGGGGTCGCTCATGGCCGGACGGCCAAGCGCAGTGGCGCCGACAAACCCGCCAGAGGGGCGCAGCATCTTGCCAAGCCCCAGATCATCGGCCGTGGCGCGGCCATCAATCTCGCCGCCAACGACAATATGGCCCTTTTCAATGCGCAGGATCTCTAGGGCTTCAAGGCCATAGAGACAGCCGCCTAGGCCCCGCGCCTGTTCGACAATGGCGTCCCAGACCGGACCGATCTGGTGCGACGGGGCATAGATTTCAAACGCCCGCTCACCGCTATAGCTGGCGGCCAGGATCATGGTGGGAATGCCCGCCAGCGGACCAAAGCCTAGCGACATGTGCCGCGGCGCAGCCCCCTCGCCCATCAAGTTTTCGACCACGGCCTTGGCCAGGGGCCCGGCAATGGCGGCGGCGGCCCAGTGTTCCTGAACATTGGCCACAGTCACTTTAAGCTGGGGGGCTAAGACCTTGCGAACATAGGACAGATGCGCCGACATGCGATCTGCGCCGCCGGTAGAGCTGGTGAGGAAGAAGCGGTTTTCAGCGACGCGCCAGACCGTGCCGTCATCCATGACCATGCCGTCTTCGCGCAACATCAGGGTATAGCGCCCGCGCCCGACCGCTAGCTTGCCGACCGTGGTGGCGCAGACCAGTTCCAAAAACGCCGCCGCATCGGGACCGACCACATCAAACTTGCCCAGGGTCGAGACATCGGTAACCCCGACCTTGGTGCGAACAGCCAAGGACTCGCGATGGGCGGACTGGTGCAGGTCTTCGCGCCCTTGCGGATAGGCCCTTGGCCTGTGCCAATAGCCCACCGGCTGCCAGATTGGCTTTTGCGCTGCATGGACCTGATACAGAACCGGGCGGCGGCGGGGGCTTAAATGCGCGCCGGTATGCTCGCCTGCCAGAACGCCCAGCGTTACAGGCGTATAGGGCGGGCGGAATGTGGTCAGGCCAACCGAGGGCACAGGCCTGCCTTCGGCCAGGGCCAGACGCGCCAAGCCAACCAGATTGCTGGTCTTGCCCTGATCGGTGGCCATGCCCAGCGTGGTATAGCGCTTCATATGCTCGACCGAGCGATAGCCCTCGCGCCAGGCCAGATCCAGGTCCGCGGCGGTGACATCGTTTTGATAGTCGACAAAGGCCTTTTTCAGATTGGTTTGCGGCGCAGGCAGCCAGTCAGCAAGGCTGCGGCAGACCTGATCATCGGCCTCGGCGCAAGCGGGTGGTGTCTTGACCGAACTGCCCTTAAGGCCAAGGGCCTTGGCGGCGGCAAGGCCCGCTTCCCAACCGCTGGTCAAGGTCTGACCAAGACCATCGGCGCCCGAGGCGGCCCCGGCTGTAGTCTGGTTTTGGCGGCTGATATCGGGGCTAAAGGCCCCGGTCGTCTCGTTCCAGCTCAAAGTGCCGCCGGCCTGCATATGCAGATGGACGACCGGTGAAAACCCGCCCGAAACGGCAATCAGGTCGCAGACCAGATTGGTGATCTGGCCGTCGATCAAGGCCTTTGCGCTCTTAACGCCCTTGGCCGAGCCCTTGGCCGCGATGAGTTTGGCCCCAAAATGCACGGGCAGACGGGTCTGGGCGCGGCGCAAGGACAGACTGTTTCCAGCCGCTGAGGCGGCGCGGCTGTCCAGTATGGCGACGATCTGGGCGCCGGCCTCGGCCAGGGCCAGGGCTGTGCGATAGGCATCGTCATTATCGGTGGTAAGGACCACTTTTTGGCCCGTACGCACGCCATAGCGATTAAGATAGGTACGCACCGCCCCCGACAGCATAACGCCGGGAAGGTCATTGCCGGCAAATAGGCGCGGCCGCTCCAGGGCCCCGGTGGCCAAGATCACCTGTCCTGCCCGCACGCGCCATAATCTTTGCGCCAAGCCATCGGCCCCGGGGGCCTGGCCAGGCTCGGTCACCCGCTCGATCAGGTTCAAAAGGCCATGATCATAAAACCCAGCCGCCGTGGTGCGGGTCAGGATGCGCCCGCCCTTGGCCAAGAGGCTTGTGGTCGCGGCTGCAATCCACTCGTCACTGGCCTGGCCGTCAATCGTGGCCGCATCGGTCAAGAGCGAGCCGCCCAGTTCGCGGTCCTGCTCGGCCAATATCACCTTGGCACCAGAGGCGCTGGCGGCGAGGGCTGCCGCCAGGCCCGCCGGGCCAGAACCTACAACCAGTACGTCGCAAAAGGCCGCGCGGTGTTCATAGCCATCCTTGTCGGCGACCTTGGGCGCCTTGCCGAGGCCCGCCGCCATGCGGATAAAGTGCTCATAGACCATCCAAAGCTTGGGCGGCCCAAAAAAGGTCTTGTAATAAAAGCCCGCTGGAATGAAGGGCGAGATCAAGCTGATCCCAGACAAGAGGTCCAGGCCTAGGCTTGGCCAACGGTTCTGGCTGACGGCTTTTAGGCCGGGATAGATAAACAGGTCGGTAGCGCGGGTATTGGCCTCATAACGCCCGGCCGTGCCGGCACCGACCAGGGCGCTTGGCTCTTCAATGCCAGCGGCCATCACCCCGCGTGGGCGATGATATTTAAAGCTGCGGCCAAACAGCTTGACGCCGTCGGCCAGCAGGGCCGAGGCGAGGGTGTCGCCTTCAAAGCCCTTATGGGTCTTGCCATCAAATTGAAAACGGATGGTGCGGCTGCGGTCAATGCGGCCGCCCTTGGTCTGGCGCAGGGTCTGGCTCATGCGTCACCGCCCTCTGGGGTCTGGCCAATCTCGAGGACGGCATGGATGGTATGGTTATGGGTATCACGGTGCAGCTTGAGCCAGGACTGGCAGCCATAGGTATGGCGCCACAACTCCCAGGACGGGCCCTTGGGATTGACCCGGCTATAGAGCTTGGGGATCAGATCGGGCAGGGCCTCATCAATCTGGATGATGGATTCAAGTGGCCGCTCAAACACAAATTCGGCCTGGGCGCGTGGGCCGCAATGGGGGCAATGGATCAGGAGCATGGGGACCTCACCGGTGATGCGGCATGGGGCCTGCGCCCGTTTCGTCAATGGTCGCGCCGGTCTCGAACCGGTCGAGCCGGAAGGGGGCGTTCAAGGCGTGCGGTTCACCCTTGGCCAGGGTATGGGCATAGAGCCAGCCCGAGCCGGGCGTGGCCTTAAAGCCGCCATAGCACCAGCCGCCATTGAGATAGAGCTCGTCAACTGGCGTCTTGCCAATAATGGGCGAGCCATCAAAGCTCATATCGGTTGTGCCCGCCCAGGACCGGAGCATGCGCAGACGTGACAAGGCTGGGATCAGGGCAATGGCCTGGCCCGCTACCTCTTCAATGCGGTCAGGCCGTCCGCGCTGGGAATAGGTCGGATACATGTCGGGGTCGCCACCCAGCACGATCTCGCCCTTGTCGGATTGGCTGATATAGCAATGGATGGATTGCGACATGATCACCGTATCGATCATGGGCTTGACCGGCTCAGAGACAAAGGCCTGCAAGAGGTGGGACTCGATCGGCAGGCGAAGATCGGCCATGGCCGCGACCTGACCGGAATTGCCAGCCACGCAAATGCCAACCCGGTCGGCGCCAATATCGCCCTTGGTGGTCTTGACCCCGACAATCTTACCGCCGCGAATATCCATGCCCGTGACTTCGCAGTTCTGGATCACGTCAACGCCCAGCGCGTCAGCGGCGCGGGCATAGCCCCAGGCCACAGCATCATGACGGGCCGTGCCGCCGCGCGGCTGGATCAGGCCGCCGACCACGGGAAAGCGGGCCTCGTCGGACATGTCTAAAAGCGGGATTAGTTTGCGCAATTGCGCCTTGCTCATCAGCTCGGCATCAATCCCCATACAGCGCATAGCATCGCCGCGCTCGGCCAGCCGGATCATGTCGCTGTCGGAATGGCCTAGAAACAGAGCCCCGCGCTGGCTGAACATAACATTATAGTTGAGATCATCGCTCATGCCCTCCCAGAGCTTAAGCGAGAACTCAAACAGATTGTGCAGGGCCGGTTGGCGATAGTTTGAGCGCACAATGGTGGTATTGCGCCCAGTATTGCCGCCACCAATCCAGCCGCGTTCCAGCACCGCAACATTCTTGATGCCGTGAACCTTGGCCAGATAATAGGCTGTGGCCAGACCGTGGCCGCCGCCGCCAATAATGATCACATCATAATGCGATTTGGGCGCAGGGTCGCGCCAGGCGCGGGTCCAGGATTTATGCCCGCCTAGCCCGCGGCGAAACAGGTTTAGGGCCGAATAGGACTGCATGGGCAATGATAATCCTGTGGTTACCCACAGCGAGATACAACCCTTCTGACCAGAGGCAATGCCTAAAAATGATATTGCTCAGAGCAAAAATTAGATTTGTTGCGCTCAAGGCCCCTAAAGCCTCTGTGGCTCGACCAGGATCTTGACGTGATGGTCGGGGCTGGCCAAGGCCTCAAACGCGCTGGCAACCTCTGACAGGCCAACCTTGCCGGTAATAATCTGTCCAGCATCAATGCGGCCCTCGGCAATATCGAACAGGGTTGCGGCAAATTCTTCGGCCGAATAGCCCAGCACAAAGCGCAGATCGAGCTGTTTATTGATCGCGATCGAGGGCTCGATCACATCTTTTTGCATGCAGACCCCAGCGACAATGATCTGGGCCTTGGGCGGTGCGCCCTCCATCACTTTTTGCAACATGCCTGGCGCGCCGACGCATTCGAAAATGATCGGTCTTGGCCAGGCCTTGCCGAGCGCCTGGGCCAGCATTTGTTCGCCCATCGAGTTTGGAATGCCCAGATCGCTCCAGCGGCCATAGGGGCTTTCCTGGGCAGGATCGATAATGATGTCGGCCCCCATACGCTCGGCCGTAGCGCGGCGGGCGCTGGAAAAATCAACCGCAATCACAGGGCCATGGCCCTTGGCCTTGAGCGCGGCGATCACAGCCAGCCCCACCGGACCACAGCCCAAAACAAGGCAGGGCGAGCCCGGCTCTAGTGCGGCCGCGGCTGCCGCATGGGCTCCGACCGCAAACGGCTCGGTCAAGGCGGCGAGATCTGTGGCCAGACCATTGGGCACTGCGATCAGCATGTTTTCGTTCAAGAGCATGTTTTGCGCAAAGCCGCCGGGCATGGTGTTGGAATAGCCGACCAGCTCTAGCCCAGTGCCGGTGACGAGGAAGGGCATGGAAACCACGCGCGTGCCGGGCTTGAATCGCCCTTGGGTGCCGGGGCCATGCTCGATCACCTCGGCGCAAAACTCATGCCCGAAAACCACATCCTTTTGCGGGTTCAGACTAGATGCGCCGCCGGACCGCGTCCCGGCCTCGACCATCAGGTCCAGATAGGGCAGGGCATGTAGGTCAGAGCCGCAAATGCCGCAGCACAGGGTCTTGACCAGGGTCTGGCCGGTTTGCGGCACAAGATCGGCGATCGCTTCGCAGACAAGCGTCTGGCCTCGGCGGATTACGGCCTGCATCTGTCGTCTCCCTAGGTGGGGCAGGGTTCAAGCCTTGCCCGCAATCTTTTGTGGGGCCACTAGAGGCCCGAGAGGCAATCCTCGTCAAGTCCGCCCTAGAACAAGGCCCGCGCCCGGACCAGGCCCCCAAGGCCAAGGTCTAGGGTCTGATCCGACTTGGCAAAACATAGTCGCACAAGGTGACGCACAGGGTCCTGCGCATAAAAGCAGGAAACGGGAATGGCGGCTATGCCCGCCTCTTGGACGGCGCGGCGGCAAAAGGTTTCATCGTCTGTTTCAATGCCCGAGGCGGTCAGATCGATATTGAGGAAATAGGTCGCTTGGCAGGGAAGGCTGACATAACCGGCTGCGGCTAGGCCACTGGCGAGCCGGTCGCGGCTGCGGGCGAGATCGGCGGCCTGATCGGTAAAAAACTCAGCTGCCTTGCCCAGGCCAAAAGCCACAGCGGTTTGCAGATTGGGCGCGGTGGTAAAGGCTAGAAACTGATGGGCCTTGGCAATAATGCTATTGAGCGCCGGCGCCGCGCAAACAAAACCTACCTTCCAGCCGGTCAGACCAAACATCTTGCCCGCCGAGCCAATCTTAACGGTTCGGTCGCGCATGCCAGGCAAGCTCATCAAGGGGGTGTGGGCCAGGCCATCAAACACCACATGTTCCCAGACCTCGTCGGATACGGCGATCAGGTCATGCGCGACGCAGGCCTCGGCCAGAACCGCCAGGTCTTGGCGGTCAAACACCTTGCCTGCGGGATTGAGCGGATTATTCAACACCACAAGCCGGGTCCTTGGGGTAATGGCGGCCTCAAGATCGTGTTTAGCCAAGGACCAGTGCGGCGGCTTGAGTTGAACAAGCCTTGGCACGCCGCCTGCGCGCAGGACCAGGGGCAAATAGGCATCATAAAGCGGTTGGATCAGGATCACCTCATCGCCGGGTGTGATCAGGGCCAGCAAGGCCGCCGCCAAGGCTTCGGTCGCGCCCGATGTGACCGTAATCTCTGTGTCCGCATTCAGATCTAATGCGTGAAGCCGGCCATAGTGCTCGGCGACGGCCTGGCGCAGAACCACCAGACCCCTCATGGGCGGGTATTGGTTAGAGCCGTTTAAGACCGCATCGGCGGCACACTGACGAATATCAAGCGGCCCGGGCGCTTCTGGAAAGCCTTGGCCCAGATTGACCGCTCCAAACTGCCGCGCCAGCCCGGACATGACTTCAAACACGGTGACGGGCATGTGGCTATAGGTTGGATTCATGGGCAAATTCCGCTCATAATGGTTTAGTTAAGGTGTAGTTAGGTTTTGATCTCAAAGGCGCAAAATTTTTCTTCATTGATTGAATTGAGATTTTTCAAGATCTTCAAAAATTTTAGTTGCAACTATCACTTTGAAGCTCTTAACTTGGATCAGTCCCCATCTGTAGTATTGTCATCGCCGATGCTACATTTTGTTAAAAATCATGCCTTGCCCGGCATGCGGAAAGGAAACCCATGCCGCGATCTGCTGCCAATCTAAGGCTTGGTACGGCCGCTAGGCCCTTTGTTCCCAATAAGGCTGCAGCCCTGCGCGCCCGCCCCTTGCGCGAGGTTCAATCCGAAGCCCAGGCTGGCACAGAGCTATTAATCCGTCTCATTACCCAGATTGGCAATATTGAGCGCACCCAAGGCGAAGAGGCGGCCTTGGCTGTAGTGGAAGACCTCAAGCGCATATTGGCTGCGGGCTAGCCTTGCCTAAGAAAAACGCCGCCCTGACGAGGATCAAGGCGGCGTTTTAATTTTGCTCATCAAGCGATGGCTAGTCCGCCTTGCTCGCAGCGGGGGCATTGGCCATCATGGATTGGGCCAGTTCCAACACTGAGCGCCGCAGGCGCGTGGAATTGATCGCTGAATAGGCTTCCAAAAGCTCAACCGCGCCAGGCAGGCGAAGCTTGGAAAGGTCGCCGATCCTTTCGGACGAACGGCCCTTGTCCTCGTCCAGATCATCAACAAGATCGCTGACCCGGCAGCCTAGGGTATGCGAAATTTCCACCAATCGCGAAAAGCTGACGCGGTTTGTGCCGCGTTCATACTTCTGGACCTGTTGGAAACTGACGCCGATCGCATCGGCCAAGGCCTGTTGCGACATGCGAAGGGCCCTGCGTCGGAGTCGGACGCTTTGGCCCAATGCGACATCGAGGGGATGCGGCTGATCGTCCGCGTTGGTTTTGACTGCGCCCATGGTGTTCTCGACCTGCAAGCTTCGTTT
>CANGCO010000076.1 GCA_947452365.1 Caulobacteraceae bacterium | reverse complement strand
GCGTCGTGGCCAAGATCGTCGAATAGTCTATCCATCCTTTTTCAAGGATGAGCGCGCCGCCGCTGAGGGAAACCTCAGCGGCGGTTTTGCTTTGGGCACTTTAAGACAGCCAGGCCGATAACAGGCCCGCCAAGGCGGTTAGGCTGATCACAGACAGGCCCGTCCCGATCGCCACAGCCTGGGCCGCGCCCTTGGCAAATACGCCATAGGTTCGGGTCTGTATGAAGACATTGACCGCGGCTGGGCAGGCGGCCATGAGGGTGGCGACCGCGATAAACAGCGGCTGGGCCCCAATCAGGTTTAGCAGGCTCCAGACCAGGGCTGGGACCAGCAAGAGTTTAAGGCCCATGGCCACCAGGACGGGCATGGCCTCTGAGCGGCTGGGACGACGGCCCTCAAGCCCAATGACCAGACCCAAGGCCACCAGACCCACTGGACTGCCGGTCGCGCCGGCTAGGCCAATCGCCTGGTCGAGAAAGGCCGGCAGGGTGATCTTGGACATGGATAAGACAACGCCAGTGGCCGCCGCTGCGACAATCGGATTGCTTAGGGCCCGGCCAAGCGCCTTGATCGGCGAGACAGGCCCTTGCGCCCTTTGCAGGCCCGCGACGGCAAGGGCGACAATAATGACGAAATCAACGGCCACAATCTGGGCCGCCAGCGGTCCAGCCTGAACCCCAAACACCGAGATGGCGAGGGGGCCGCCGAGAAAGGCTGTATTGCCGACACTGCTGGCCATGCCCACACCGCTGCGCTCCGCCTGGCTCCAGCCGAGCGCCTGTCCGATGAGCGGCGCGAACACAAGCGGGCTGGCGGCGGCCAACAAATACACCCCCATAGGCCCCGCCATGACTAGGCTCGGCGGCGGCGCATGGCTCAGCGAATGGATCAACAGGGCCGGAAACCCGACCCAGAGCACATAGGTCGGCAGGCCCTTGGCGACGGTCTCATCTAGCTTTTTGAACCGGGCCAGAACCAGCCCAAGAGCGATGAGGGTAAAAAATGGCAATACCCGGGACAGGACAGACATGGGGCCTTGCCGTTTCATGACTTAGAGGCGGGGGCAGACTTGCCCACCCTGTCTTTCTAAGCCAATGGGTCTTGGTTTCAAGCGCATCTATTGGCCTTGATCTTGCCGCGATTTATGGGTGTATAGGCACATCGCTTGCGCCCCCCGATTTGGAGACGATCATGACCAAGCTTGGCCTTATTGCCCTCATGACCAGCCTGTCCTTCGGCACGTCTGTCTTGGCCTCGGATGTAACGGGGGTTTGGCGCACTTCCGAAGAGGGCGGCAAGATCGCGATTGAGCGTTGCGGCAATTCGATCTGCGGCAAGATCCTCGGGGGCGGCGCCCCCCAGGCTGGCCGCAGCACTACAGATGATAAAAACAAGAACCCTGCCTTGCGCAATCGCCCCTTATTGGGCCTGACCATTATGCAGGGCTTTATTGGCGGCCCCCAGGTCTGGACCGGCGGCACCATTTATAATCCCAATGATGGCGGCGTTTATCAGGCTACGGTCAAGCTGGCCTCTACGGATGTTTTGCAGGTCAAGGGCTGTATCGTTGCGCCCTTGTGCAAGACCCAGACCTGGACCCGACTGAAATAGGGCCGTTATTGCCTCGGGCCCCGGTCTAGCTAACCAGTTTCATCACGCTTTGGGTGACGATAGTCTTGATTTGCGCCGTGGTTAGACCTTGGATGTTTCTCATCCGCCGCCAGGCCACATAGCACAGCAAAAGGTCAATGGCTTCTACGGTGTCGGGGTCAATGTCTTGGACAGCCGATAAGGCATTTTCCAACTGCAAGCGTAAAAACTGGGCTTCCATTTCACGCCGTTTCTTAAACAGCGGCGAAGTGATAATATAGTGGTCGACCGAGTCTTGGTATGGGTTTACCCGCTCAAAAACGGCATAGCGGATTTCGATCATGCAGTTTAGCCGCTCGGCAAAACTGTCTCCGGTTACGGGTTGAGCAGCGATCGGCATGACCAGTTCTTGAACTTCTTCAAGCATGCCGTGGAATAAGGATTCCATATCCTTGAAATGGCGAAACACACTGCGCAGGCCGAGCTGAGCGCGTTCAGCGACCTGTGCAGCATTGGGCGTTGGGTTACCCTCGCGGACCAGGTCGAGCGCGGCCTGGATGATCTGTTTACGGTTCTTGCTGGCCCGCTCGTGGCGGCCGTCCGCCAAGGTCTCGGCAAGCCGAACTTTCAGCCACTCTGTTGGTTCGTCAGTGTTGGCCATTTTTTAATCACACTATTAGACAATTTGATCACTAATTAGGCGAAATTTTTCTGAAGGGCAATTTGGATTAATTTTAGGTTGGGCTCTGAATACTAACCAATCAGCAGTTTGACGGTAGATTCGATGACCGCCTTGGCCTGATTAAAATCGAGGCCTTGCTGGCGCCGCAGCCGGTTCCAGGTGCTGAAACTCAATAGGGCGTCTAGGGCTTCAAACCGTTCGAAATTGGCAATAATCTCGGGCGATAGGGCCTGTTTGAGCAGTTCGCGTAGCAAAAGCGCCTGACGTTGGGCGTCTTGTCTTAGGAATTCGGACTTGGCCCAATGGGCAATCGATGCCAATTGAAAGGGACTAATCCGCTCATAAAGGCTGCTTCGGCGCTGGATCAGGTCCGCGACCTTGTCCTCAACCGTCTCGCCAGAAATCGGCCGCAGGAATGTGGCCCTGGCGTCGGCTTCGATCAAGACGGTTAGTTCTTGAAACAGGCTATCCATGTCTTTGAAATGTCGAAAAACACTGCGCAGGCCGACCTCGGCGCGCTCGGCAACCTGTTCGGCATTAGGGATCATTACGCCTTCTTGAACCAGGTCCAGCATGGCTTGGATAATCCGGGCGCGGCTATCTACAGTCCTTTGCCGGCGTCCGTCGGTGTGTGAAGTCTCGGACATGAACTATAATGGTTTCCGGTTCTGAAATCGCCGCGCAATTTACGCATCCCAGAGGCAGGGCGCAGCGGGACGACACTGCCACAAGTCGTTGGGGTTTCCAATTGACCAATCGCATAACACTGTGTCGCCCTAGCCGGCGCTCTTCCCCGTTAGTTCAAGCGATTGCTGACATGGATGGCTTGGCTATTGGCGGGTAGGCTGATGAAATCGCCATCCCTGCCCAGGATCAGGCGACCCTTGAAGATTTGCCGTGACTGGCCAAGAAACGGACCTTCCAAGGCCTTAACGCGTAGGGTCGGGACAATGTGGTCGAGCAATAAGACCTTGACGCCCGCGCTCTTTGCTATGGCTGCGGCCTCTTGCGGCGTGGTGTGATAGTTTTGGATGTCATGGAAGATGGCGGCATAATTGGCGCGCCCAGCCTTGGTGGCTGAATCCTGCATTAATTGCACCAATTCCTTGGACAGGGCCTCATGCACCAGAACATCGGCGCCCTTGGCGGCGGCCTGCAGCCGGGCCGAAGGCTTGGTGTCGCCGCTAATCACCACCTTGCGGCCCTTATACTCAAACACATAGCCAAGCGCGGGCTCGACCGGGCCGTGATCGACCAGTATGGCGCGAACCTTTAGGTCTGGCGTATTGATCACAGTGACATCGGGATGGGCGGCATCAATGGCTAGGGTCAGGGCCTTTGCGCCAAAACCCGCAGGGTCCATGACCTTGGCGCCATGATGCTTGATCCTATAGCCCTCATCAAGGCCATAGGCAGTCTGAAAGCCCGAAACCACCTGATCAAGGCCCGGTGGGCCATAGATGGGTAAGGGCGTCTTGATGGCGCTACCGCCCCAGTGCTGCAGCATAAGGCCGCCCAGACCATCAATATGGTCAGAGTGAAAATGGGTCAGGAACAGGGCATCCACCCGCGCAGGCGGCAGGTTCATCAGCGAAAGATTGCGCGTTGCCCCGTCGCCAATATCGACCACGAATAGCTTGGAACCCGCTATGACCGCCACACAGGGTCCTGCGCGCTTGGCATCAGGAAAGGGCGAGCCTGCGCCGCAAAGCGCGACATGCAGGCCGTCGGGCAGGGCCGCGACCGGGTCTTGGCCCAGGGTCTTGACCAAAAGTCGTCCCATCAAGCGCTCGGCTATCTGGCCGCGCAGGACATAGGCCCCGCCAACCAGGCCAAGGCCAAGGACGAGGGCTATGACAGCAATGAGGCGAACAGGTTTCATCGGATGGTCCTTAAGGCTTGTGATTTAGGGCTAGGATCGACCAAAACGGTGCGAAAGCCCGTATGCGAGGCGCCGCCATCGACCGGTCCAGGGCTTCTGGCGGCCGGGCGATAACGAAAGCAATAATCGTCGGAGCACAGATAAGATCCGCCCTTGACCACATGCTTGGGCACGGCCGGATCGGCGGGGTCATAGGCAGTATCGGGGCTGGGGCCGCCAGCAGCGGGATTGGCGATCAGGCCCGGCTTGTACCAGTCCTTGGTCCATTCCCAGACATTACCGGCCATGTCCTTAAGGCCATAGCCATTGGCCGCAAAACAGCCGACTGAGGCTGTGCGGGCCTTATAGCCATCCTCGCCCGTATCAATCATCGGAAACACGCCCTGCCAGCTATTGGCCATGGGCTTGCCGGGCTTTTGCGGCTGGTCGCCCCAGCTATAGCGTTTGGCCTCAAGCCCGCCTCGGGCGGCATATTCCCACTGGGCTTCTGTCGGCAGGTCGCGGCCAAGCCAGTGCGCATAGGCCAAGGCATCGTCATAGGCGATATGGACCACGGGCCATTGATCCATACCCTTGATGCTGCTTCGCGGACCTTGGGGATGTCGCCAGTCTGCGCCCGGGACAATCTGCCACCAGCTTAGGGGATTGCTGCGATTGGCGCTTTCGGTTTGGCCGACAAACACCAAGGAGGCTGGGCGGCGGGCCTTGGCCTCTAGGTTTGGATAGCGGGCCGGATCGAGCGGGCGCTCGGCCAGGGTCTTATAGCCGGTGGCGGCAACAAACCGGGCAAAGGCGGCATTGGTTACCTCCGTCCGGTCGATCCAAAAGCTGGCCAGATTGACCTTGACCGGCGGGCCTTCTTCGGGATGGACACCGCCCGCGCCCATCACAAATACCCCGGCGGGGATGCGAACCATGCCGGTAAGCGGTTTGCCCGGCTCGGCCAAGGCCGGTGCAGGCTCGCAAGGTGGCCCAACTGCGATCTTGGCCGCTGGCAGGCACCCACTGACCACCAAGGCGGCCAGCAGGCTAAGGCACAGGCCAAGACGCCCCAATTTCATACTAGTTGGCCCAATAGACGTATTCGTCCGAGGCCTTATTGGGGAAGCTCAAGGGATGGTCGATCGTGATTGCGCCTTCAAGCAAGGAGGGCCAGAGCGGCTTAACGCTGCGGCCATCCTGCTGCGCAATCAGGGCGGTCAGTTCAGCCACTTTTTCGGGATGCGAGGCAGCCAGATTATTGGCCTCAACCGGATCGGTCTTCATATTGAACAGCCAGACCTTGTTGGGGCGTGCCGAGACCTGAAGCTTCCAGTCACCGGCCAGCACCACCTTATAATCGCCAGACCGCCAAAACAGGGTCTTGTGGGGATCGCCCACAGCCTTGCCGGTCAAATAGGGCTTGAGGTCAACCCCATCAATCGCGCGATCGGAGGGAAGGCTAGCCCCGGCCGCAGCGGCAATGGTTGAGAACAGGTCAATATGGCTAACGGCGGGCGTGAATTTCGCCTTTGCAGGCAGGGTCGAGGGCCAACGGATAAAGAAGGGCACATGTACCCCGCCCTCAAAAAACGTCGCCTTCCAGCCGCGATAGGGTCGGTTGATCTCGGGCAGGCCGATATAATGTGCGCCGCCATTGTCACTGGTGAAAATGACGATGGTATTGTCATCGAGGCCTTGGGCCTTCAATTCGGCCATGACCCGGCCGACATTGTGATCCAGATTGCGCACCATGGCCCCATAGACCCGCAGGCGATGGTCCTTGATCTGGGGCAGGGCGTCATAATCGGCCTTGGTGGCCTGAAGCGGCGTATGGATGGCATTATAGGCGAGATAGATAAAAAACGGCTGATTGCGGTTGGCCCGGATGGTCTGGATCGCATTATCGGTCAGATAATCGGTCATATAGCCCTTGGGCTTGAAGATCTTGCTGCCATTATACTGAACCGCATAGGGCAGATTGGCCCAGAGGAACTTGTCGATTGGATCAAAATCCTGTTTGGAATTGACCACATTCGGATCATTAGCGGGCAGGAACATGGAGGCGCCCGCCATAAAGCCAAGGCTCTCGTCAAAGCCGCGCTGTTCGGGGCGCATGCCCGCTGCCGCGCCCAGATGCCATTTGCCTAGATGGACGGTGTGATAGCCGCGCGATTTCAGCAGCTTGGCGACCGTGATTTCACCCACAGGAATGCCCATGGAATCCATGGGCGGATTGTCCTTGGCCCGCTCTTTGAAAAAGTGCGGCTTGTGCAGACTTCCCGCCGTATCAAATGTGCCCACAAGGCGCGAAAAGGCTGTTGGTGTCGGCGTGAATTCGAAGCCAAATCGGGTGGGATAGCGGCCAGTCATAATGGCGGCGCGCGACGGCGCACAGGTGCCATTGCCGGCATAGCCATTGATCATGGTCACGCCCTCAGAGCCAAGCGCATTGATATTGGGCGTTGGAACCGCGCCGCCAGCCACCCCGCCGCCATTGGCAGTAATATCGTTAAAGCCCATATCATCGGCTAGGATCAGGACAATATTGGGCGGCCTTTGGTTGGGGGATACGGTGCTCTGGGCCGGTCCTTGAATCCAGTCCACGGGGTGGTTGGCCGCGGGCCTTGGCGCCAGCCAGCCTGGAATGTGCAAGATCAGATAGCCCTTGCCCAGCCATGCCCCGCCCAAAAGGACGACCAGACCGGCCATACCGATCCCGACCGACTTCATCAATCGCATGATTGTCTCCCTTGGAACACACGCCGGACCTGGCACCTTGGCCATGCCCCCCGCCGCCTCAAACCATTGACACATTCAATGCCAAAATTGTCAATCCTGATGATTTTTCGCGCGTGTTTGCCCCAGGTTCAAGACAGGCTAGAAGAGGTTTGAAAATTGGGCGGGTTTGGGAGCGCAGAGTTTGAATTATCGCCACGCCTTTCACGCGGGAAATTTCGCCGATCTGGTCAAGCATGTTGCGGTGCTCGCGGGGCTTGAGGCCCTGCAGGCCAGCACGGCACCTGTGACCGTGATCGACACGCATGGCGGGGCCGGGGTCTATGACTTGATCGATCCGATGGCGGTGAAGTCTGGTGAAGCGGCCGCTGCAATTGGGGCCTTGATGGCCCTGACCCAACCGCCTGCGGTGTTTAACGCCCTGATCGCGGCGGTAAGGGCCCTAAACCCTGACCGCAAGCTGCGCTTCTATCCCGGCTCACCTAGCCTCATCGCCCAAGGCCTGGGGGCTCAGGATCAATACTGGGCCTGCGAGCTTAGGCCCGATGATTTTGCCTTGCTGCAACAGACCCTGGCGCGCGCGCCCGGGCGCTGCATGGCCCAGATGACGGACGGCTATAGTCTTGTGCGCCTGCGCACCCCGGCCAAGGGCCCTGTCCTGGTTCTGATTGATCCACCATTTGAGCGGGCCGATGACTATCAAAATGCCGCAGACGCCGCCCTGGCCGTCATGGCCAAAAACCCGGCGGCCTGCGTCATGATCTGGACCCCCTTAAAGGATATGGAGACCTTGGACGGGTTTTTGCGGCGTCTGGAGCAGGCGCATCTGCCCCCAACCCTGGTGGCCGAGACGCGGCTGCGGCCCTTGACCCAGCCTATGCGGCTGAATGGCTGTGCCATGGTGATCCTGAACCCGACGCCAGGCCTTGCGCCCGTGCTGCAAGCGGCAGGCGATTGGGTGGTTGCCGCGCTCGGTGAACTCGGCGGCGAGGCGCGGATCTGGGCCCTGGCCTAGGATTGAGATTTCTTTTTGCAAGTGCGAAGAAATCCTGTAGAATATATTGCGGTGCACAATATCCGCCTCAGCTTGGCCGAGGCAACGCGATGGAGATGGGCTCATGACCGCTGCGACTAACCAATCCTTGCCTGACCAGTCCCTCGATTTTTCAAAAGCGTTTTTCCAGTTTCCGATCGGGGCGGCTTCGCCGCTCTGGATGGCCTATATGGGCGCGGCCAGTGCGGGCGCGGCCTATTGGTGGTTCAGCCGTCTGAGCCGCTATACACACCTAGAATCGGTGTTAGCCACGCAAGCGGTCGATGAAACTGCCCCGGTCGAAATCACATCCGAGCCAGTTGCCGCCGCCTGCGAAATTGCGCCGCCTGAAATGGCCTTGGTGGCGGTCGAAATGGTGGCGCCAGAGCCTGAAGCCCCAAAGCCTGCCGTCCCAGAGCCTGTAACCAAGGCGGCAAAGGCGGTCCCGGTCAAGGCCGCCCCGCCCACGGTGCGCGCCAAGGCGGCAAGCCCCGCCAAAAAGCCCGCGGCCCGCAAATCCAAGGTCTAGGGGCTGGCCTTTTTCCACCCCGGTGAGGCGAAATCGCAAAGCCAAGCGGCAAGAAACGCGTCAGGCTGCATGCGATCTTCCGTCTCACCCACTTGTGTGTCGCAAAAGCCACACCTACATGCGGTTCATAGAACGGAGTGATGCCGCGTGCCGGGTCATTTCGGCCATCCGCCACATGTGGGGACTTGCATGAATATCGATCTCTATTCTGACCGCGCCAAGCAGGCCATTCAGTCAGCCCAAAGTCTGGCCATGGCCCGCCGCCACCAGTATCTGGCCCCTGAGCACCTGCTCAAGGTCCTACTGGAGGAAAAGGACGGGCTTTCGCGCAATCTGATCACCCAGGCCGGCGGCAAGCCCGATCAGGTCGTGCTGGATACCGAAGCGCTTTTGGCCAAGATTGCCAAGGTCGAGGGCGGGTCTGGCCAGCTCTATATGAAGCCCGAAACGGCCCGCGTGTTTGCCGTGGCTGAGGAAACCGCTAAGGCGGCGGGCGATGCCTTTGTCACGACCGAGCGGCTCCTATCAGCCCTGGCCAAGGATGCCGGCGATGTGTCCGGCCTGCTCAAAAAGGCCGGCGTCACGGTTACGGGCATAGACAAGGCGGCCAATGATCTTCGCAAGGGCCGCACGGCCGACACGGCCTCGGCTGAAGAAGGCTATGACGCCCTAAACCGCTATGCCCGCGACCTGACCCAGGCCGCGCGTGATGGTAAGCTAGACCCTGTGATCGGCCGCGACGAGGAAATTCGCCGCACCATCCAGGTCCTGTCGCGCCGCACCAAAAACAATCCGGTCCTGATTGGCGAGCCGGGTGTTGGTAAGACCGCTATTGTTGAGGGCCTGGCCCTGCGCATTGTCGATGGTGATGTGCCCGAAAGCCTCAAAGACAAGCGGCTCTTGTCCTTGGACATGGGCTCGCTCATTGCCGGGGCCAAATATCGCGGCGAGTTTGAAGAGCGGCTCAAGGCCGTCTTAAATGAGACCACAGCTGCCGAAGGCCAGGTGATCCTGTTTATCGACGAGATGCACACCCTGGTTGGGGCTGGCAAGTCGGAAGGGGCGATGGATGCCTCCAACCTGCTCAAACCCGCCTTGGCGCGCGGTGAGCTGCATTGCGTTGGCGCGACCACGCTTGATGAATACCGCAAGCATGTCGAAAAGGACGCCGCACTAGCGCGCCGGTTCCAGCCTGTGTTTGTCAATGAGCCCTCGGTTGAGGACACGGTCTCGATCCTGCGCGGCCTAAAAGAGAAATACGAGCTGCATCACGGGGTGCGGATTTCAGACGCGGCCATTGTCGCCGCCGCCACCTTGTCCAACCGCTATATCACCGACCGCTTCTTACCTGATAAGGCCATCGATCTGATGGATGAGGCCGGCAGCCGGGTGCGGATGGCGGTGGATTCCAAGCCCGAAGAGCTGGACGAGATCGACCGACGTCTGGTCCAGCTCAAGATCGAGCGCGAAGCGTTAAAGAAGGAAACCGATCCCGGCTCGGTCGCGCGTCTGATCAAGCTGGAAGAAGAACTGATCGGATTGGAGGCCCAATCGGGTGAGATGACGGCGCGCTGGAAGGCCGAAAAGGACAAGCTTGGCTCTGCGGCCCAGACCCGTGAGGCGCTTGACCGTTTGAGGGCTGAACTGGTTCAGGCCGAACGCGCCGGTGATCTGCAACGCGCCTCCGAGATCCTGTATGGCCAGATCCCGCAGATGGAAAAGCGCCTGGCCGATAGCGAGGTCCAGAACAAGGATGCCATGACGCTCGAGGTCGTGGACGCCGAACAGATCGCCGCTGTGGTCTCGCGCTGGACCGGGGTGCCGGTTGAGAAAATGCTCGAGGGTGAGCGCGAAAAGCTACTCGGCATGGAAGACCAGCTTCGTGGCCGTGTGGTGGGCCAGGACGAGGCGCTCGAGGCGGTGTCCGACGCCGTGCGCCGGGCGCGGGCGGGTCTGTCTGATCCCAATCGCCCGATCGGTTCCTTCCTGTTCCTTGGCCCCACCGGGGTTGGCAAGACCGAATTGACCAAGGCCTTGGCCGAGCTCTTGTTCACAGACGAGAGCGCCGTGACTCGGCTCGACATGTCTGAATATATGGAAAAGCACTCGGTCAGCCGCATGATTGGCGCGCCGCCTGGCTATGTCGGCTATGATGAGGGCGGGGCCCTGACCGAGGCGGTGCGGCGCAGACCCTATCAGGTGATCTTGTTCGATGAGGTCGAAAAGGCGCATCCGGATGTGTTCAATGTCCTGCTCCAAGTGCTGGACGATGGCCGCCTAACCGATGGTCAGGGTCGGACGGTGGATTTCCGCAATTGCCTCCTGATCATGACCTCTAATCTCGGTTCCGAATTCCTAGCAGCCCAGGGCGAGGGCGATGAGGTCGAGGCTGTGCGGCCCATGGTCATGGAGTCGGTTCGCCGCCACTTTAGGCCTGAATTCCTCAACCGGATCGATGAGATCATCCTGTTTAGCCGCCTTGGCCGCGCCCAGATGGGGGCGATCGTCAAGATCCAGCTGGCCCGGGTCGAAAAGCGTCTGGCCGATCGGCAAATGACCATATCCGTCGATGCGGCTGCCATGCATTGGCTGGGTGAACGCGGCTATGATCCGGTCTATGGCGCAAGGCCGCTCAAGCGCGTGATCCAGAAAGACCTGATCGACCCGATTGCTCGGTTGATGCTGGATGGCACGCTGAAAGACGGCGATGTGATTGAGGTCACGCCCGGCGAAGGCGCACTCAAGATCGGCAAGGCCCTGGTGCATTAGATTTCTTTCCGCCTTCCCCGCCTGCGCGGGGAAGGCGG
>CANGCO010000075.1 GCA_947452365.1 Caulobacteraceae bacterium | reverse complement strand
TCCACCGGATAGGTCGCACCCGATAGGTGATGCGCTTCCGCGAACAAGACGAGACGAAGGTCATGAAGGTTAGAAGCTCGCTCAAGTCCCTTAAGAGCCGCCACCGCGATTGCAAGCTCGTGCGCCGCAAGGGCCGGGTTTATGTGATCAACAAGACCGACCCGCGCTTCAAAGCCAAGCAAGGCTAGTTTGGCGTGTCTGTCGTCGGTGTCTTGTTTGACATTGGCAATGTGATCGTGCGCTGGGATCCAGCGCGGCTCTATAAATCCTATTTTTCAGACCCGGCCGAATGCGAGCGCTTCTTGGCTGAGGTCTGCACCATGGATTGGCATGTCGCGCATGATCGCGGCGTGTCCATGGCGCAAAATGCCTTGCCCCTGATCGCGCAATATCCTCAATACCGCCAAGCCATTGAGGCCTGGAATACGCGTTGGGAGGATATGTTTGATGGCTGTATCCCCGAAACTGTTGCTGCGATCGAGGCCTTGCACGCGGCTAATGTGCCCCTGTTTGCCCTAACCAATATGCCTTCGGAAAAAGCTTCGGGCGTATTTGCCATGAGCCCCAGCTTTGGACGCTTTGCCGATATCATCGTTTCGGGCGATGAGGGCCTGGTCAAGCCAGACCCGAAAATCTATGCCCTGGCCTGCCGCCGCTGCGGACTTGAGCCCATCCAGCTGTTATTCATCGATGATAATCTGGCCAATATTGAAGCGGCTAAGGTCATGGGCTTTGCCACCCACCGGTTTGAAGACCCCGATGCGCTTTGGCCGGCTCTTAGTGCCCATGGTCTGGTCTAGCCGCGTATTGGCCGTTCCCGCCGCCATTAAAATGGGCTAGTCATGGGCCTTGAACTTCCCTCTTGGCGTGTAACGGGCGAGCATTTTTCATGGCTGACGATTCTTCTTCTATCGAGGTTCTAAACGGTGCGGCCCAGACCCGGCTCAAGACCATTATTGAGCGGATTGAACGGCTCGAAGAGGACAAGGCCGTGATCATGGGCGATATGAAGGAAGTGTTTGCCGAGGCCAAGGGCGAGGGCTTTGACGTCAAGATCCTGCGCAAGGTGATTCGGATGCGCAAACAGGACCGGGCCAAGCGGCTGGAAGAAGAAGCCCTGATCGATCTCTATCTGGCTGCTATTGGGGGCCTGTGAAGAAGACCCCTCCCGATCCTCGGGCGGCAGCCCAGCGCCAGGCGCTCAATGCCTTGGCCAAGGCCCGGCGCATAGCCGCCCGGACCGGGATTGCCCTATCGGAATGGGAGGGGGAATTTTTGGGTTCGGTCGAGGATCGGGTCAAGACCTATGGCCGCGCCTTTGGCGATCCGGAAAAGGGCAGTCCCGGCATGGCCCTGTCGACCCTGCAGTCAGTAAAACTTAAGGAAATCGTGGGTAAGGCTAAGGGCGAGAAAAAGCCCATGACTCGCAGCGCTTGGCGAAAGACGCCGCCGAAGCGAAGTGGGGCGCAAGAGGACTAGCCATGCCCCTGGCCACCGCCCCGACCCCAGCATTTATCGAAATTGCGGGTCGCAAGATCGGGCCGGACCAGCCGCCCTATGTGATCTGCGAGCTTTCCGGCAATCATAATGGCGCGCTGGACCGGGCCATGGCTCTTTTGGATGCCGCCGCCGCGACCGGGGCCGATGCCATCAAGCTTCAAACCTATACGCCTGACACGATCACCCTCGATATGGATGGGCCTGACTTCACGATTGAAGGCGGGCCCTGGCATGGTCAAAGGCTTTATGACCTCTATGGTCAGGCCCAGACCCCCTATGCCTGGCATGCGCCCCTGTTTGAGCGCGCCAAGGCCTTGGGCGTGACCTTGTTTTCAACGCCCTTTGACCTGACGGCCATTGCCCTGCTCAAGGGCCTGAATGTCCCGGCCTATAAGATTGCCTCGTTTGAGCTGGTCGACCTGCCCTTGATTGCGGCGGTGGCGCGGTGTGGCAAGCCGATTATCATGTCGACCGGCATGGCCAATCTGGCCGAGATTGGCGCGGCGGTCGAAACCGCTAGGGCCCATGGCACGGGCGAGATCGTGCTCTTGCACTGTACCAGTGCCTATCCCGCCCCGATGGACGAGGCCAATATCCGCACCATTCCAGATTTGGCGGCAAGGTTTGGCGTGGTGGCTGGCCTGTCAGACCATACGCCCGGCACGGCGGCCTCGGTTGCGGCTGTGGCCCTTGGGGCCTGCGTGATCGAAAAGCACTTTACCCTGGCTAGGGCCGATGGCGGACCCGATGCCGCCTTTAGTCTGGAGCCGCATGAGTTTTCAGCGCTTGTGACCGATTGCAGGGCTGCAAGGCGCGCGCTTGGCCAGATTCAGTATGATCTGGCCGGCAGTGAGGCGGGCAATATCCAGTTTCGACGCTCGCTCTATGTGGTTGGCGATTTGGCCAAGGGCCAGCGGATTACCGCCGATCATGTGCGCTCAATTCGCCCGGGCTTTGGTCTGGCCCCCAAACATCTGGACGCGGTCTTGGGCAAGGTCGCTAAGCGCGACTTGAAGCGCGGTGAGCCGGTCGCCTGGGACATGATCTAGCCGCCCTAGACAAAGGCTTGGCATGGGCCTTGCTCAAATCGCACAAAAGCCTCAAAACCGCGCTCAGCGCTGATGCGGTTTCAACGCTGACGATTGGATTTTCCGGGGCTTTCCATGCGCGTTGCAATGATTGGATCAGGCTATGTCGGGCTGGTTTCGGGGGCCTGCTTTGCCGATTTTGGCCACATCGTCACCTGTATCGATAAGGACAGCGGCAAGATTGAGCGGCTCAAGGCCGGAATCATGCCGATTTTTGAGCCAGGCCTAGACGGTCTTGTGGAATCCAATACAAGCGAGGGTCGGCTATTTTTCGACACAGAGGCCGCCGCCGCTGTCAAAAGCGCCGATACCGTGTTTATCGCCGTCGGTACGCCCTCGCGCCGGGGCGATGGCCATGCGGACCTATCCTTTGTCTATGCGGTTGCCGAGGAAATCGCTGATCTGATCGAGGGCTTTACCGTCATTGTCACCAAGTCCACGGTTCCGGTAGGCACGGGCGATGAGATCGAGCGCATCATCCGCACGCGCCGCCCCGATGCCGATTTTGCGGTAGTGTCGAATCCGGAATTTTTGCGCGAAGGCGCGGCGATTAATGATTTCAAGCGCCCAGACCGGGTGGTGGTTGGCACAGATGACGAACGCGCCCGCGAGGTCATGCGCCAGCTCTATCGCCCGCTTAATCTGAATGAAACGCCGCTGGTCTTTACCGATCGGCGCACATCCGAGCTGATCAAATATGCCGCCAATGCGTTTTTGGCGCTCAAGATCACCTTTATCAATGAGATGGCTGATCTGTGCGAGGCGGTTGGCGCCGATGTCCAGCATGTCTCGCGCGGCATTGGCCTTGATGGCCGGATTGGTGCCAAGTTCTTGCATGCTGGCCCTGGCTATGGCGGCTCGTGCTTTCCAAAGGACACCTTGGCCCTAGTGCGCACGGCCCGTGATGCTGGCGCGCCGGTCACGCTGGTAGAGACCACGGTCAAGGTCAATGATACCCGTAAAAAGGCCATGGCTGGCCGCGTAGTGGATGCCCTCGACGGCGATGTCCGCGGCAAGACCATTGCGGTGCTGGGCCTGGCCTTTAAGCCCAATACGGATGATATGCGCGACGCGCCAGCCCTCGATATCATCCCGGCCCTGCAGGCCATGGGGGCCAAGATTCAGGCCTTTGACCCCGAAGCCATGCATGAGGCGCAAAAGCTTCTCACCGGCATTGATTTCAAGACGGGTCCCTATGAGGCCCTAGACGGCGCCGATGCCATGGTGCTGATCACCGAATGGGACCGGTTCCGCGCGCTGGATCTGGACCGGGTCAAGGCCCTGCTCAGGACCCCGGTCGTGGTGGATCTGCGCAATGTCTATAGCCCTGATCAGGTGCGCGCGGCGGGGTTGCGCTATACCAGTATTGGACGGGCCTAATAGAGCGGGTTTTTTTGCCAGCGCATGGCGTCGCTGATCAGGGTTTCAAGGTCTGAACAGCTAGGCTTCCAGCCCAGTAGGGCCTGAAGTTTTGAACTATCCGCCACCAGGCTTGGCGGATCACCGGCGCGGCGCGGACCGACCGTATAGGGCACGCTGAGGCCAAGTTTTTGCGCCGCCGCGATCATCTGCATGACCGTTGCGCCTTCACCCGTCCCAACATTAAGGATCTGGCTGTCCCCGCCCGCGATCAGGCGGGCTATGGCTAGGACATGGGCGTTTGCCAGATCGGCCACATGAATATAGTCGCGGATCGGGGTGCCGTCGGGGGTATCATAGTCCTGACCAAAGACGGTCAGGCCAGGGCCTGTGCCCAGGGCGGCCTTGCATAGAAGCGGGATCAGATGGGTCTCTGGCACATGGCTTTCGCCGACCTCGCCGTCCGGATCAGCGCCTGCAGCATTGAAATAGCGCAGGGCCGTCCAGTTCAGGTCATGGGCCTGGCCGAGCCAGTGCAAGGCCCCCTCAAAAGCCAGTTTTGATGCGCCATAGGGATTTATCGGCACGGTCGGCGCGGTTTCCAAGATGGGCGAGCATGTGGGGGTGCCATAGACGGCGGCGGTGGAAGAAAACACTAGGGCGCGGACGCCGGCCTCAACCAGGCTTGAGGCAAACACGGTCGCGGCCCCGACATTATTGTCATAATATTTGGCCGGATCGCGCACGCTCTCGCCGACCAGGCTATAGGCGGCAAAATGCAGGGCGCCGATAATCGCGTGCTCGGCAATAATCTTGTGCACCAGATCGCGGTCGCGCAGATCGCCTTGGTAAAAGGGGCCCCATCGCACCGCCGCCTGATAGCCCGTCGAGAGGTTATCGAGGGTTACGGGCAAATAGCCCGACTGTGCCAAGGCCTTGCAGGTCTGGGCACCAATATAGCCCGCCCCGCCCGCCACCAAGATCGCGCCTTTGCTCGTCATGCCTTATCCGCCTGTGTGATCATGTTGCCCGCCCGCCCTGATTGGGCTTAAAGGGGTGGCCTAGTGAAGTCCAATCCTTTGCCCCCTGTTATGGCAGGGCCTGCTGGCCGCCATATTGAGAGACCGTCATGACAGTGATCGTTACCGGCGCTGCGGGATTTATCGGCCGGGCTGTGGCAGAGCGCCTACTTAAGGACGGCCATGATGTGGTCGGGATTGATAATTTTAACACCTATTACGACCCGGCCTTGAAACAGGCCAGGGCCCAGACCTTGACCGGTCATGGGGGATTTTCAATGGTCAGTCTCGATATTGCCGACACAGAGGCGCTCGGCCAATTGGTGCGGGATATCAACCCAGAATATATGGTGCATTTGGCCGCCCAGGCCGGGGTGCGCTATTCGATCGAAAACCCGTTTGCCTATTCGCGGTCTAATCTTTTAGGGCATTTGTCGGTGCTCGAGGCTTGCCGGCATGTGTCCGCCCTAAAACATCTGGTCTATGCCTCATCCAGCTCGGTCTATGGCGACCGGCCCATGGGCGGGGCCGGTTTTACCGAGAGCGAGGCCGCCGAAACGCCCGCCTCGCTCTATGCCGCCACCAAGCGATCTTGCGAGCTGATGAGCGCCTCCTATGCCCATCTTTATGACCTGCCCCAGTCGGGCCTGCGGTTCTTTACCGTCTATGGCCCATGGGGCCGCCCGGACATGGCCTATTATAGCTTTACCCAAAAAATCCTCGCCGGAACCGCGATTGAAGTGTTTGGCCAGGGTCAGATGGCGCGGGATTTTACCTATATTGACGATATTGTTGACGGCGTGGTTGGAGTCATGGGCCGACCCTCGCGTCTTGCCGGTGATGAGCGCCACCAGATCTATAATATTGGCGATAGCCGCCCGGTTGGCCTGATGCATATGATCGAGGTGCTCGAACAGACCCTTGGCCGGACTGCGAGCAAGCTGATGCGGCCCATGCAGGCCGGTGATGTCACGGCAACCTTTGCCGATGTGTCCAAACTGGCCGCCCTGACCGGCTATGCGCCCAAGGTCTCGCTCGAGGCTGGCCTGCCGCTCTTTGCCAACTGGTACAGGCAGTATCATCAGGTCTAGGGGCTTGGTACAGGTCTTGCATGATCTTTGGTGAGATCAACTGGACGCTGGACCGCGATCATGGCCAAGACGGCAAACCTGACCCGCAAGGGGTATCATCTGGTGCTTGGCCGCCTGACCGAAAGCCTGATCGTAGCCCTTATCTTTGCCATTATGATCTAGCGCTAATGGTCTTGGCGAAACTCAGCAATTGTGCCGATTAAACCGGCTACGGCATCGAGCAGCACCATGACCGAGATCAGGAAAAAACAGCTGGTCGTAAAGGCCGGCAGCAGGAAAAACCCAAGACAGCACAGCAAGAATAGCACCATGGACAGGCTGTGATTGATCAGGGCGGCGCTGCGATTATCCGTGGCCCGCAAGAGTTCAATAAAAAACAGTACAAGGCCTGAGGTCACCATCAAATCGCCCAGACTAATCGGCCAATGGCCGCCAGAGCCCATAGCCAGATCGATCAGGGGCCGCGTCATCTGGTCTTGCGCGCCCAGGCCGGTCCAGCCCCCCGGCAAGGTTAGGGCGATCAGGGCATAGAGACCAACAGGCAGGGCCAGAAGTGGTACGGCGGCAAACATGGATCAGGCCTTTCGGGTTCAGGACCGATTGTGGTTAAGGCAGGGTTTGCAAGGCATGGCCTAGTCTTCCAGCACGGCGCCCGGAAGACGCGCGCGGCCGATCAGCCACATCACGCCCAAAAGGTCCGAGGCCGATGCCCAGAGCCGGCCCAGATTGGTGTATTTGGAGGCCCCGACTGTACGCGGCCTGTGGCTAACGGGCTCAAAGGCAATCTGATAGCCTTCGCGCAGCATCAGGGCGGGCAGATATCTATGCAGGTGGTCAAAATAGGGCAGGCGTAAAAAAGCCTCGCGGCGAAAGGCTTTCAGGCCGCAACCCGTATCGGCTGCCCCATCCTTGAGTAGGGCGCTGCGCACCCCATTGCCAAACCGTGAGGCCAGTTTTTTGGCTAGGCTGTCCTGGCGCTTGATGCGCGCGCCGCCGACCATGGCAAGCTCAGGCCCGGCTGCCTGCAGGCGGGCGACGAGGGCGGGCGCATCGGCGGGGTTATTTTGACCATCGCCGTCTAGCGTGACGATGAGGGTGCCCTTGGCCGCCAATATGCCCGTCCGCACAGCCCGGCTCTGGCCACTGTTTTTGCTGTGGGACAGGACCCGAAGATTGGGAAGCCTGGACTTTAGCGCGATCAATTCGCTGCGGGTTGCGTCCTTGCTGGCATCATCGATAAAAATGATTTCGACGGCTTGTCCGGCAAAGGCGGCAGCAATCTCCAGCGCCAAGGGCCCGGCATTACCGGCCTCATTATAAACCGGAACAACAACGGAAACATCGATCAAGGCTTGGGGAATCATCAGGTCCAATCCAGCTATAACGCCGTCTCTTAGCCCGATTTTTGCACTCTGGGCAGGGGTAAGGCGATTTGATGCACACAAGGACGAGACGAATGGCAATTTCACCGCTAGTCTGGTGGGATGATGGATACGCGTCTTGATCAATGGTTTCGCGGCCTGCGCGGCCCCGCATTTGCGGCCCTCATTGCCATGCTGGCGGGCCTACCCGGCCTCTTGGCCCTGCCGCCGCTCGACCGAGACGAGTCGCGCTTTGCCCAGGCCACGGTTCAGATGCTGGAAACCCGGGACCTTGTGAAGATCAATTATCAGGACCAACCGCGCGATAAAAAGCCGGTCGGGATTCATTGGCTTCAGGCCGCGAGCGTCAGCCTCTTATCGAATGTTGAAGATCGCCAGATCTGGGCCTGGCGGGTGCCATCGCTTTTGGGGGCCATGCTGGCCGCTGCCGCCTGCGCCTGGGGGGCCGCAGCGTTTTTGGGGCCAAGGGGCGGGGTGCTGGCGGGCGTGTTTTTGGGCGCTAGCTTTATGCTCTCGACCGAGGCCGGTATTGCCAAGACTGATGCGGTCTTATGCGGCACAACCACCCTGGCCTTGGCGGCCATGGCCAGGCTCTATCTGGCCTCTCGCGGCGGGCCACCCGCTGGGCGGCGGACCAAGGTCTTGTTCTGGTTAGGGCTTGGGCTGGCGACCTTGGTCAAGGGTCCGATTGGCCCCATGATTGCCCTATTGACCGGACTTGGGCTTTGGGCCTGGGATCGGAAGGCCGATTGGGTCAAAACCTTAGGCTGGGCCTGGGGCCTAGTGATTTTTGTCGCGATTATTGGGCCCTGGGCTGTGGCCATCACGGTGGCCACAGATGGCGCTTTTTGGGGCGCAGCGATCGGCGGTGATCTTGCGCCTAAGCTGGTTGGCGGACATGAAAGCCATGGCGCGCCGCCGGGCTTACACTTTTTGCTGTCGCCCATACTGACCTTTCCCTTTGGCTTTATCCTGCCCGCTGCGCTGGTGGCCGGCTGGAAGGCGCGTAACGCGCCGGGCATTCGCTTTGCCTTGTGCTGGCTAATCCCGGCCTGGCTGGTGTTTGAGCTCATGCCGACCAAGCTGGTGCACTATACCCTGCCCACCTATGGCGCCCTGGCCTGGCTGGCAGCGGCGGCGTGCGAGCCGGCCTTGGGTCGTGCCACCCGGTTTGCGGGGGCGGGTCTCGCACTGGTGTCGGCCTTGGTATTTTGCGCCCTCAGCGTCATGGCGGTGAGCCGCTATGGCACCGCGGACAATGTCTTTCCAGCAGCGATTGCAGTGGCGCTCTATGCCAGTGCAGGCCTGGTCGCCGCGGTCTTGTTATTGCGACAGGCCCCCAAGGCAGCGCTTTTGGCCTCGGCCTGTTTGGGCCTGGCTGCGCATGGGGTTTTGGCGGGTCTGGTGGTGCCAGGGCTTAAGCCGCTCATGCTGTCATCGCGCACGGCGCGGGCGATGAAGTCGGAGGGCCTAGCCCCGCGCACCGGTCTGATGCCGGGCCCTGTGACCGTGGCGGGCTATGCCGAGCCAAGCCTTGTGTTTGCCCTTGGTACCACGACCGAATTGGCCGATGGCGCGGCGGCGGCCGAGGCCTTGAGCGAAGGGCGCCCAGCCATTGTCGAAAGCCGTCAGCAGGCCGCGTTTGACGCTGCCATGCAGCAAGGCCAGATCAAGGCCCGCGCTGTTGGCCAGGTCGATGGCCTAAACTATTCCAATGGTGACAAGACCATGCTTCGTCTCTATCGACCCCTAAAAACCCCAAACCCTCAGGCACCGCACGGATGAGCCGGTTCATCTCGATCATTGAGGTTGGCCCGCGCGATGGCTTGCAAAATGAGCAACAGGTCTTGGATGTTCAGGACCGGCTGGAATTCATTGGCCGTCTAGATGCCTGCGGCGTGCAGCGCATGGAGGTGGTCTCCTTCGTCAATCCAAAGCGCGTGCCGCAAATGGCGGGTGCTGAAGAGATTATGGCGGCCTTGTCACCGGCCAAGCTCAAGGGGCGTATTGGTCTGGTGCTTAATGATAAGGGCTGGGATCGGGCTGTAGCGGCGGGGTGTGACGAGGCCAATATTGTCGTCTGCGCCAGCCAAGGGTTTGGTATCCGCAACCAAGGCTCAACCCCTTCCGAACAGATGGCCACCCTTGCCCAGATCATGGCGCAAAAGGCCGTCCTTGGCGGCCCAAGCGTGACCATGACCTTGTCCGTCGCGTTTGGCTGTCCGTTTGACGGCGAGGTGTCGCAAGACCAGGTCGTGGCCTTGACCGGTGAGGCGGCTAGGCTTGGGGTTGATGAGATTGCCATTGCTGACACAATTGGCGCTGCGGATCCTTGGATGGTGCGGCGGCGGATTGAGGCCGTCCGCAAAGTTATTGGCGATACGCCCTTGCGGCTGCACTTCCACGACACACGCAATACTGGCCTTGCCAATGCTTATGCCGGCGTTGAGGCCGGGATTGACCGGCTCGATGCCTCATGCGGTGGCATAGGCGGCTGTCCGTTTGCCCCAAACGCTACCGGCAATATTGGCACAGAGGACCTAGTCAATATGCTGCATAGGGGCGGCTATGACACCGGGCTTGACCTGCAAGGCCTGATCACGACCGCGGGCTGGATTTGTGACAAGCTTGGCAAGACCGCGCCATCATCCTTGGCGCGCGCGGGCGCGTTTGCCTTGACGCCGGCGCCTTAGTGCCGCCAGCGCCGCCTAGTGCCGCCGAAAGGCCGGGCGTAGGACTGCAATACAGACAATCGCCGGAGCCATCAGCACGGCGGTCAGCCATTGCCAGATATTGTCCGCCCGCTTGCGGAAATAACGCGCCAGACCAAGGCCCTTCCAAAACTCGACCAGCACCGGATTGGTCTTACTGGTTGAGCCCAGATGGATCACATTGGCCAGGGGCTGGAAAATCACCGAGCCGCCCTGGCGTCTTGCCCGCCAGCAAAGATCAATATCCTCGACATGCAGGAAATAGGCCTGGTCGAACCCGCCCATCACTTGAAAGTCAAACCGGCTGATGAAAAAGCAGGCGCCGGAAATGGTCGGCACCGCAATAGGCGTCAACGGCACGGGCTCATCTTGGCGATGGATTTCAAACTGCGACAGGCTTGGCACTTGCTGCGCAAGGTGGCTTAGGGACAAGAAGGTGGATACAGGCGTAACCTCGCCGCGGCGTGACCCACGCTGCTCGCTGCCATCGGCATTGAGCACCCTAGCCCCGACTATGCAGGGCGAAGACTGGCCCTCGGATGCAAGAATCAGGGCGGAAATACAACCCGGTTGCAGATAGGCGTCAGGATTAAGAAAGACGAGGGCTCGGCCGCGCGCAGCCTCGGCGCCCAGATTTGCGCCTTGTGCAAACCCAACATTACCATGGCCCTGCAAAAGCCGAAGGCATGGCTCGGCCAGGGCCAGATCGCGCAGATGCAGCGCGTCCTCGGGCGGCGAGCCATTATCGACCACGATGAATTCATCGACCATGGGATCGGCGAGCACCAGGTCAAGGCTTTCGCGCAAGGCCGGGCCGGTCTGATAGACCACCATTATGACCGAAACCATTACCGCCCTTGGAGGCTTTGCGTCCTTCAAGGGGGCTAGGGTGCCTGCCTTAACAATATCGACCAGATGGTTCATGAATCCTATGGCCTAACCAGATCAGGGGGCGTTGCCTGGGCAACAAGGGCGGCAACTGCGGCGTCCAGATCCAGCAGGGTCTGGCCTTCCGATCCAAAATGGCGCAGGGCCACCTGGCCAGTTTCCGCTTCTTTTCGTCCGACCACAGCAATCACCGGTGTCTTGGTTAGGCTATGTTCCCGGACCTTGTAGTTGATTTTTTCGTTCCTTAGGTCCGTTTCCACGCGCAGTCCTGCTAATTCCAGCCTTGCCGCCACCGCGCGCGCATACTCATCAGAATCCGAGGTAATGGTTGCCACAACCACCTGAACGGGTGCAAGCCAAACTGGGAAGGCGCCGCCATAATTTTCGATCAAAATGCCTAAAAAGCGCTCGAATGTTCC
>CANGCO010000074.1 GCA_947452365.1 Caulobacteraceae bacterium | reverse complement strand
GGGCGATCTGATCGCCATTCGCTAAGGATCGGCACTGTCGCTGATCTTGAGATTATTTGAGGAGACCGCGCGTTCATGGCGCTTAAAGTCGCGATCGTCGGTCGCCCCAATGTGGGCAAATCCACCCTGTTCAATCGTCTGGCCGGGCGTAAACTGGCTATTGTCGATGACCGGCCAGGTGTGACCCGTGATCGGCGCTTTGCCACGGGTCGGATTGGCGACCTTGATCTGGTGCTAATTGACACAGCTGGGTTTGAGGATGTCACCGACGAGAGCCTGGAATCGCGCATGCGTCGCCAGACCGAATTGGCGATCGAAGAATGCGATGTCGCCCTGTTCGTCATGGATGCGCGCGAGGGGGTAACCCCCCTTGATGGCCTGTTTGGCGAAGTGTTGCGACGCAAATCGCGGCCAGTGATCCTGCTGGCCAATAAGGCTGAGGGCCGAGCCGGTGAGGCCGGGACCATGGAAGCCTTCCGGCTCGGCCTTGGCGAGCCCCTCGGCATTTCCGCCGAGCATGGCGAGGGCATGGCCGAGCTCTATGCCGCCCTGCGCGTGGTATCAGACGCGATCGATGAGGCTGATGACGGTTTTGACGAAGACGGCGACGAGGATGAGGACGATAACGAAAAGCCGATCCGTATCGCCATTGTTGGCCGCCCCAATGCCGGTAAATCGACCCTGATCAATCGCCTGATCGGCGAGGAGCGCTTGTTGACCGGGCCTGAGGCTGGGATTACGCGCGACGCCATTCCAGTCGATTGGAGCTTTGAGGGCCGGGCTATTCGGCTGGTCGATACAGCGGGCCTGCGCCGCAAGGCCCGGATCCATGAAAAGCTGGAAAAGCTGTCTACGGGCGATACCATCCGGGCCATTACCTTTGCCGAGGTCGTGGTTCTGGTCATGGACGCAACCCACCCGTTTGAAATCCAGGACCTGCAGATTGCTGACCTGATCGAGCGCGAGGGTAGGGGCCTTGTGTTTGTGCTGGCCAAATGGGACCTGGTCGAGGATCCTCAAGCGCAACTGGCAGCCTTTATCGAACATGCCGAGCGTATGCTGCCCCAGGTGCGCGGCACGCCCGTGATTGCGCTCTCGGCTGAAACCGGTAAGGGCGTTGAGCGGCTAATGCCTGCGGTTGGCAAGGTCTATAAGGATTGGTCGACCAAGATTAAGACCCGCGACCTCAATGACTGGCTACAAATGGCCATGCAGCGCCATGCCCCGCCTTCGGTAGGCGGGCGGCGGATCAAGCCCAAATACATGGCCCAGATCAAGGCCCGCCCCCCGACCTTTGTCATGTTCTCGTCGCGCGCCGCAGAAATGCCCGAAAGCTATCGCCGTTACCTGGTCAATAGCTTGCGCGAAAGCTTTGATATTCCGGGCGTGCCCTTGCGCATTACTATCAAGTCTGGGGCCAATCCCTATGCCGATGGCGATGGCAAGCCAGCGGCAAGGGCAGGCTATAAGCCAAGCCGTGAGCGGGCTGCGCGGGCCCAGGCCTCAGCTGCGACCGTGGCGGCTAGGGCCGCGGCCGCTGTCGCTGTGCCCGATATGGAGGTTGCGGAAGCACCAACTCCCAAGGTCAAGGCTAAGCCCAAGGGCACAGGCGGCGGCACCAAGTCGCCGCGGGCCAAGGCGCGGGCGCTCGCCAAGACGGCGCAAGTGATCCGCTCCAAGCCCGGCGGTGTGCGCACCGGACCAAAAAAGCCAATGATTGGTCGCTCCACCGGCCCGAAAAAGCCCGCCGCAACCAAGCGCCCACTGGGTCCAAGAAAACCGTAAACCGTCTCCAAATCCTCCCCCCTTGGGGGAGGGGGACCGCGAAGCGGTGGAGGGGGCTAGCACTGGCCCCGGCCCTCATGCCCGGCTTTGCCGGTACTTCCCCCTAAGGGGGAAGATTTGATCATGAATAGTCCTCCCCCCTTGGGGGAGGGGGACCGCGAAGCGGTGGAGGGGGTATTAAGCCCCGGCCTGCCAGTCCTTGAACGCAACCACGCCAGCAGGCGGGTCCTGATCAGGGCGGGCAAGGTCCAGCATCAGGGGCACGATTTCTTCTGGCGCTGGCAGGGTCATGGGATCTTCGCCGGGAAAGGCGACTTTTCGCATCTGGGTGCGCATCGGGCCGGGATTAACCAGACAGGCGCGAACCGGCGTATTGGCCATCTCGTCACCATAACAGGCAATCATGGCCTCAAGCCCGGCCTTGGCCGCGGCATAGGGCCCCCAAAAGGCGCGTGGATTGCGGGCAACGCCGCTGGACAGGAAGATCAGGCGTCCCGCTTCAGACTCGCGCAATAAGGGATCCATGGCCCGGATCAGGCGGTAATTGGCGGTCAGATTAATGCCGATGACCCGGTCAAACGGCTTGGGGTCAATATGGGCAACCGGCGTAAGGCCGCCAAGATAGCCCGCCGCCCCGACCAATAGGTCTAGGCGCTTATATCGCTCATAAAGGGCAAGCCCTAGCCGATCTATGCCGTCGCCATCCATCAGATCAAGCGGCACAAGGCTGGCATGGGCACCGGTCTCGGCAAAGATTTGATCATCGAGGGCCTCTAGCCCGCCCTGGGTGCGCCCCACAGCGATGATATGGGCACCGGCCTTGGCATAGCCAAAGGCGATTGCTTGGCCAATGCCGCGTGTGGCGCCGGTGACAAGGGCAATTTTACCGGCAAGCGGTTTGGACTCTGATGCGGTGTTCATGGCCTGCTTTTTAGCGATTGCCGCGCCAAGGTCACGCATAAAGGTGGCCTGGCCTTTTACAAATTCTGAGCGCTGCCCAGTCTTTGGCCATAGCGCTGGGACAGAAAGGCGCAGGCCATAAGTTGGATTTGGTGGAAAATCATCAGGGGAAGGACAATCACCCCGGCTGTGGTCGCTGAAAACAAGATCCCGGCCATGGGCACGCCCGTCGCTAGGCTCTTTTTTGAGGCCGCAAACACAATCGCGATCTCGTCCATCTTGTTAAAGCCAAGCGCCCTTGCCAGCAGGGTGGACAGAGTCAGAACAAGGCCAAGCAGACCCAGACAGACGACTAGGAGCCGGGCCAAATCCGCGCCCGCAATCTTGTCCCATAGGCCCCCGGTCACACTATTGCTAAAGGCGCTATAGACAATCAAGAGGATCGAGCCGCGATCGACATAGGTTAGGCTGGCCCTGTGACGGGTCACAAAGCCGCCAATCCAGGGGCGCAGGGCCTGACCCAGGGCAAAGGGTAGAAAGAGCTGGAGCAATATGGCCTCAACCGCCGCCCAGGACATGCTGCCGCCCTGGGCATGCATTAAGAGGCCAACCAGGATCGGGGTCGCCACAATCCCGATCAGGTTAGACGCAGACGCTGCGACCACAGCCGCCGCGACATTGCCGCGGGCCACGGCGGTAAAGGCGATGGCCGATTGAACGGTTGAAGGCAGGCAACACAGGAACAGGACGCCTTGCGCCAGGCTGGCGGGCAAGATGGCGGCGGGCAAATGGCTTGCACCCAGGCCAATCAGGGGAAAAATGGCAAAGCTGATGGCCAATATGGTCATATGCAGGCGCCAATGCACCAGCGCTGCCCCGACCGATTGCGGCGATAGGCGCGCCCCATGCAAAAAGAACAGCAGTCCAACCGCCAGCTTGGTCACAAGGCCAAGCTGAACCGCCGCTGCGCCACTGGCGGGCAGAATGCTGGCGAGGACCACCATGCCGACCAGGGCCAGCATATAGGGGTCAATGCGAAGCTTCTGAACCAGACCGCTCAGGCGGGCGTGTCTGTTCGCCCTCACGCGCTGACGAGGAAGGAAAGCTGGCGACCGGTCTGGTCCTTGCGCCCTTCAGCAATTTCGCGGTCCATTAAGCGGGTTGGATAGTCGCCGGTGAAATAATGGTCGGTGAATTGCGGGGCGGCAGGATCGCGCGCGCCTGCTTCCATGGCCCAATAAAGCCCGTCTACGGACAAGAAGCCTAGGCTGTCGACCTCTAGATACTGGGTCATTTCCTCGAGCGACTTGTTGGCGGCTAATAGGTGTTCGCGGTCGGGCATATCAATGCCGTAAAAATCAGGCCAGCGAATAGGCGGTGAGGCCGAGCGCAGATGCACCTCTGTGGCCCCGGCCTCGCGCACCATGCGGACAATCTTGAGCGAGGTGGTACCGCGGACGATGGAATCGTCGATCAGGATGACGCGCTTACCCTTCAGCACGGACCGGTTGGGGCTGTGCTTCATGCGCACGCCCAGTTCACGAACGCCCTGGGTCGGCTGGATAAAGGTGCGGCCAACATAGTGGTTGCGGATAATGCCCATTTCAAAAGCAATGCCGCTTTCTTGGGCAAAGCCGAGCGCGGCTGGAACGCCAGAATCGGGCACGGGGACCACGACATCGGCCTCGCTAAAGCATTCTTGGGCCAGACGTCGGCCCATGCGTTTGCGCACCTCATAGACCGAGCGGCCGTTCACCACACTGTCGGGGCGCGCGAAATAGACATATTCGAACACGCAAGGCCTTGCCGCCGCCGCCGGGAAGGGGCGCAGGCTTTCAATGCCGTCGGACGAGATCACGATCATTTCGCCATGCTCAACATCGCGAACAAATCGCGCGCCAATCATGTCCAGGGCGCAGGTTTCAGAGGCCAGCACCGGCTTGCCGGCCAGATCGCCCAGCACGAGGGGGCGGATGCCGAGCGGATCGCGCACCCCGATCATCTTCTTATTGGTCATGGCCACTAGGGCATAGCCGCCCTCAATCTGGCTCAAGGCATCGATAAACCGGTCGACCACCTTGGCTTTGCGTGAGCGGGCGATCAGATGCAAAATAACCTCGGAATCCGAGGTGGACTGGAATATGGCCCCATCCGAGACCAGTTGCTCGCGCAGGAACAGGAAATTGGTCAGATTGCCATTATGGGCCAGGGCCACGCCGCCCGCTTCAAGATCGGCAAACATGGGCTGAACATTGCGGATAAAGCTGCCGCCCGCGGTCGAATAACGGGTATGGCCAATCGCGTGTGTGCCCGGCAGGCGGCTGACCAGATCGGCGCCAGCAAAAGCATCGCCGACATGGCCCATATGCCGCTCGGTGTGGAAGCGGCTGCCGTCAAAGCTGGCTATGCCACAGGCTTCCTGACCGCGATGTTGCAGGGCGTGCAGTCCAAGCGCGCAGACGGCGCTGGCGTCTGGAACCTCATAGACCCCAAACACGCCGCATTCGAGCCTTGGCCGATCATCATCGTTTTCACGGTGCTCTGGGGCGGAAAACGTCTCGTGTGCCTGGCCGATCATCGGTTCTTCTCCACTAGATCATCAACGCCGTGGCGCGATGTCTCGTCATAGCCTTGGCCCGGTGTCGTCTTGCCGTTCGCCGGCGGGGCCTTCTTGTCTCCGGCCCCTTCACGGACCGCTTTTTCGAGCGAGGGTCCCAGTCGGTCGGCTACGGCCGATCCTTCTGGAGCCAGGGCTCGCAGGCCCGTAGCGCTGAGCTTGGCCAAGGGATAGAGGGCGGCATTGGATATCCAGCGCGGCACCCGCTCTGGCGGGGTTGCAGCATTAAATACGAGGTAAAACACGCCGAGCAGGACCAAGGCCCTAATCAGGCCAAACCCGACCCCTGCCGAGCGATCCAAGGCACCCAAGGTCTCGATATTATGAATCTTTTTGGTCAGGAATGAGCCAGAAACCCGAAGCGCAATATAGGCCAAAACAAAGCTCAAGACCACGGCCAAGGCCGTTGCTGCCCAATCGGGGTCAATCAGTTTTCGGCTCAAGGGACCGGTAAAGCGCAAGGCAAATATGGCAATCAGGGCAGCCAGAAAAAACGCCAAAATGGTCATAACTTCGCGAATAGCGCCGCGCACAAAGCCGATCAGGGCAGAGCCCAGAATGAGACACAGGGCAATGAGGTCGAATAGGGTCACTGGGGCTCCTTCAGACCTTAGGTCCAGTCGCTTTCGCCGATCCGGCGTACAGCATCCGTAAGACGACTTACACCCGATACCGGGAAGGGCGCTAGATCATTGAGGCCCATTGGCCCCAATGCGCGACTAAAACCGAGTTTTGCGGCTTCTTTCAGGCGCGATTCCATGCGGCTGACCTGCCGCACCTCTCCGGACAGGCTAACCTCGCCAAAAACAACGCAGTCTTGCGGCAAGGCGACATCGAGCGCGGACGAGGCAAGGGCTGCGGCTGCGGCTAGATCGGCGGCCGGTTCACTAATGCGCAGGCCACCCGCCACGTTCAAATAGACATCACGCCCGCCCAGCCCAAGGCCGCAGCGCGACTCCAACACGGCCAGCACCATGGCCAGCCTGCCGGAATCCCAACCAACGACGGCGCGTCTGGGCGTGCCATAGGCGGAAGGGGCAACCAAGGCCTGAAACTCGACCAGAACCGGGCGTGACCCCTCAATGCCGGCAAACACGGCAGCCCCCGGTGCGCGCTCGCCGCCGCCATTAAGGAACAGGGCCGAAGGGTTCCTGACCTCACGCAGGCCCGCATCGCCCATCTCGAACACGCCAATCTCGTCCGTGGCGCCAAACCGGTTCTTGGCGGCGCGCAGAATGCGGAAGGGATAGCCGCGCTCGCCCTCAAACGACAGGACCGCATCGACCATATGCTCGACCACGCGCGGCCCAGCAATCTGGCCGTCCTTGGTGACATGGCCGACTAGGATCACCGCCACGCCGCGGGTCTTGGCCAGCCGCACCAACTCGCCCGCCGCTGCCCGCACCTGGGTGACCGAGCCGGGCCCGGCCTCATGCGCATCGCTCCAGAGCGTCTGGATCGAATCGATCACGACCAGGTCAAAGGCTTCGCGCTTTAGGCCATCAACAATGCCGCGCAGGGCGGTCTCGGCGGCCATTTGTACAGGGGCTTGGGAAAGGCCCATGCGGGCGGCGCGGCTGCGCACCTGATCGAGCGCTTCTTCACCGCTGATATAGGCACATTTCGCGCCTTGAACGGCGGCCTGGGCGCAGACCTGAAGCAGCAGGGTCGATTTGCCGACGCCCGGATCACCGCTGAGCAATATGGCCGACCCGCGAGCGACGCCGCCGCCGCAAACCCGGTCAAATTCGTCAATCCCGGTCATGATCCGAGGCGGGGGCGGGGTCTGGCTGTCGAGCGTTTCAAAGGTTAGGCCACGCAGCTTGCTCGCGCGGCTTGGCGCGAGCGCGCCGGGCGGACGGCTTTGAATTTCCTCAACTAGGCTATTCCAGGCCGAGCAGGCCGGGCATTGGCCCGCCCATTTGGACTGCACCGCGCCGCAGGTCTGGCAAACATAGGTCGCACCGTCGCGGGCCATCAGTACTCCAAGGGCGAATCACGCCTGTGTCTAGCGCCCAGTTTAGCCGCAACCGGCCCGGGATAAATCGCTTGTTTGAACGTTTGTTTCAGTCTGCCAAGCCCAAATAGGTCCGCTCAAGCCGTGGGGCTAGGCGGACGAGGCATTCATAGGCGATTGTGCCGCTAGCACTGGCGGCTAGGTCTAGGGCCATATTGGAGCCCAAGAGCTCGACCGGGTCGCCAGGCTGTATGGTGCTGATATCGTCTAATTCTATGGCGATCATGTCCATGGACAGACGACCCAAAACCTTGCGCCGCGCCCCGTCAAACCAGACCATGCCCATTGGTCCAAAGGATCGCAGTACGCCATCGGCATAGCCTGCGCCCAGTATGGCAATGCGCATAGGATGCGTGGCGGTAAAGCTTGCGCCATAGCCTATGCTTTCGCCGGGGCTAACCGGGCGGATTTGCAAGATCGGGGCGGTCAGGGTGGCGACGCAGGCCAGATCGGGATGTGGCACCGCAAACGGTCCGCCGCCATAAAGGCTGATGCCGGGGCGGACCAGGTCATGGTGATAGTCTGAGCCTAGGAATATGCCGCCCGAATTGGCCAGGCTGGCCTTGGCCTTGGGGAACAGGGCCATGGCGGCCTTAAACCGGGCTGCCTGTACGGCATTGGCTGGGTGATCAGGTTCTGATGCGCAGGCCAGATGGCTGATCACCAGATCAATATCCAGACCCTTCAGCGCGTCGATGGATTGCACCAGGCCTTGTGCCTCTTCGAGCCTAAGGCCAAGCCGGTTCATGCCGGTATCGATCTGGATAGCGGCCTTGAGCGGTTCAGGCCTGGACCGGCCTAGCCCCGACCATTCGCTGATCTGGGCAAGGCTGTTGAGCACGGGCGTTAGGTTTGCGGCCAGCAGCCTAGGCGCTAACCCGGGGGGTGCGCCGTCTAGGACATAAACCGTGGCCGGGTGATGGGTGCCCAGACCCTGGCGCAGGGCCTCACCCTCGCTGATGCGGGCAACAAAGAAGCTGCGCGCGCCCTCGGCCCAAAGCCTGCGCGCCACCGCGACTGCGCCGAGCCCATAGGCATCGGCCTTAACCACCGGGGCGACCACAGCCCCCTTGGCTAGGCGGCACAGATGCGCATAATTTTGGGCTAGGGCGTTAAGATCAATAGTGAGCTGGGCGTTGAATGGGTCGATGGACATGCGGCACTGGGGCTTTAACGAAAAACGAGTTCGAGCCCTAACCTGCTTTTCTGCAATAGGCGAGGGCGCAGGGTGAGAGGCCCCCTCCACCGCTTCGCGGTTCCCCTCCCCCAGAAGGGGAGGATTACAATCCGGGTAAATCTTCCCCCTTTGGGGGAAGTACCGGCGAAGCCGGGGTAGGGGGCCTTATCGCGGCTCGAACCGACCTTCGCGGGCCAGATTGCCGAACTTGGTGAGGTCGGCATTAAAGTGTAGCTTGACCGTGCCGATCGGGCCGTGGCGCTGTTTGCCGATGATCACCTCGGCCAGGTTATTGATCTGGTCCAGCTCTTCTTGCCAAGACAGGTGCTCTGGCGTGCCGGTGCGCGGCTCTGTGCGGCTGAGATAATAGGACTCGCGATACACAAACATCACGGCATCGGCGTCCTGCTCAATCGAGCCCGATTCGCGCAGGTCAGACAATTGCGGCCGTTTGTCTTCGCGCTGTTCCACCTGACGCGACAGCTGTGACAGGGCAATCACCGGAACGCCCAGCTCCTTGGCCAGGGATTTCAAGCCCATGGTGATCTGGCTGACCTCCTGGACCCGGCCTTCAGAGCGGGTGCCTTCACCGGCTGTTACCAGCTGCAAATAGTCGACCACGACCAGGTCCAGCCCATGCTGACGCTTAAGCCGCCGAGCGCGGGCCGCCAGCTTGGAAATGCTCAGGCCGCCCGTGGCATCAATATAGAGCGGGGCTTCTTGAATCTCGATCGCTGCATCGCGCACCCGGCCAAATTCCGAGGCGTCAATCTCGCCCTTGCGCAGTCGGTCGGACGACACACCCGAGGCATCGGCCAAGATCCGCATCGAGAGCTGTTCAGCCGACATTTCCAGCGAGAAAAACGCGACAATACCGCCATTGACCGTCTTGCGGCTGCCATCGGGCTGCGGCTCCCAGGCATAGGCCTTGGCGACATTAAAGGCGATATTGGTGGCAAGGGCTGTCTTGCCCATGGACGGACGGCCGGCCAGGATCAGAAGGTCGGATGGGTGCAGACCGCCCAATTGCTTATCTAGATCCATCAGGCCGGTGGATACGCCCGACAGGCCGCCATCTCGGCCATAGGCCTCGGCCGCCATGGTCACGGCGCCGCGAAGGGCCTCGGAAAAATCGACAAAACCGGTCGAGGTGGTGCCGGTTTCCGCGAGTGTATACAGCTGTTGTTCTGCAGACTCGATATGGTCGCGCGCGCTGCGATCGCCATCACCGGAGGCCGCCGCCGCAATCTCACCGCCAATCCGGATCAGGTCGCGGCGCAGGGCCAGGTCATAGACCACGCGGCCATATTCCGGCGCATTGGCCGCTGGCGGTGCACGATCAACCAGATCGGCCAGATAGCGCAGGCCCCCTAGGTCTTCAAACGCCGGATCGCGTTTGAACCGCTCCATCAGCACAATCGGTTCGGCCAGCTGGCCCTTGCGGATATGGTCTTCAATGGCGCTATAGAGCCGCTGATGAAACGGCTCAAAAAAGTGCCGACCCTGCAAAAGGTCGCTCAGGCGTTCATAGGCGGCATTATCGTATAGCAGCGCACCGAGCAGGGCCTGCTCGGCCTCAATATTGGCTGGAACATGCGCTGGAATCGGATCGCCAGATTGCGGGCCACGAAGATCAAGGGCGGGAACAATGGTCATGTTATGACCTTAACCATGGCTTGTTGTGACGTAGAGGTATGGATTTCAATTGCCCACAGATTTCCTTTGGTCTGTGTATGTTCCGTGACGTTTTCATTATGACCGGAAAACCAAAAACGGCGCGGGAGAGACTCCCGCGCCGTCCAGGTTCAAGCCGAAAAGCCGGTTTGAAGGCCTACATATAGTCGCGATCATTGCCAGCTGAGCCAGCGCCGCCTTCAGCCATGTCCGAAGCCGCTTCGGCCGCCAGGGCCTTGTCTTCTTCGTACTGGGCGCTGACGACGTCTTCACCCTTGGCTTGACGTTCGGCCTCATCGACCGAGCGGGCAATATTGATCTTCACCGTGATGGAGACTTCGGCGTGTAGACGCACGGTAACCGCGTGGACACCCAGCGCCTTGATCGGCTTGTCTAGAACCACCATGGCGCGCTCAACCTTGCCGCCTTCAGCAGCAACAGCATCGGCGACATCGCGGCCCGTAACCGAACCATAGAGCTGGCCGGTTTCACCCGCCTGACGGATCAGGACATAGGTGGTGCCGTCCAGCTTAGCGCCGGCGACTTCGGAGGCTTCACGATTGCGGACATTGCGGGCCTCGATCTCGGCGCGCTGGGCGTCAAAGACCTTGAGGTTGGCAGAATTGGCACGCAGGGCCTTGGAGCGGGGCAGCAGGAAGTTACGGGCAAACCCGTCCTTCACCGTAACCACGTCACCCAGACCACCGAGGCGGTCAACACGTTCGAGCAGGATAACTTTCATCTGGGGCTCTCCTTACTTCACGACGTAGGGGAGCAGAGCCAGAAAGCGGGCGCGCTTAATGGCCTTGGCCAGTTCGCGTTGCTTCTTGGCCGACACCGCAGTGATGCGCGACGGGACAATCTTGCCACGCTCAGAAATATAGCGTTGCAGGAGCTTGACGTCCTTATAATCGATCTTCGGTGCGCCAGCGCCCGAGAATGGGCAAACCTTACGGCGACGGAAGAAGGGGCGACGGGCCCCGCCAGCAGCGGCGGCGGATTCCGGAGCGGTCGTATCGGTCATGACCCTCTTATCCTTCTATTGCAGTGTCATCAAAACTGGCGCGGTCTTCACGCTCGGGACGGTCGCCCCGCTCGGGACGATCACCACGCTCAGGCCGGTCACCGCGGTCGCGGCGGGCCAGGACGGGCGACAGTTCCATATCCAGTTCTTCAACGCGGACGGTCATGAAGCGCAAGACGTCTTCATTGATCGACAGCTGGCGTTCCATTTCCTTGACCGCTGCGGCAGGCGCATCGATGCCAAGCAGGGAATAGTGACCCTTGCGGTTCTTCTTCACCCGATAGGTGAGGTTGCGCAGACCCCAATACTCGATCTTGGCAACGGTACCGCCGCCTTCTTCGATCAGAGCTTTTAGGGTATCATTGAGCGCTTCGGCCTGTTGCGGCGAGATATCCTGCCGCGAAATGACCACGTGTTCGTAAAAAGCCATAGGCATCCTTCTTCCGAAAGAAAGACG
>CANGCO010000073.1 GCA_947452365.1 Caulobacteraceae bacterium | reverse complement strand
TTCGGGACTGGCCAATAGGAACGATCCTTTAAGAGCCTGTTTCTAGAGCGGTCGGTCACTTGCCATGGGCCGCCGCCGCTGTCAAAAGCAAAGCCCACATTTTCTCATCAGAATTGCATTTATTGCTCCGACCCCGGCCCAAAGGAGGCCCCGGCCCGCCCCATGACCGCTGATTTGCCAAAGACCATGACTGCCAAGCCCTCAAACGCCTTGATCGGGCGGGTCACTGCGCCGGGCGACAAGTCGATCTCGCATCGCGCCTTACTGCTCGGGGCCATGGCCTATGGCACCACGACGATTGAGGGTCTGCTGGAAGGTCAGGATGTTTTGCACACGGCCGGGGCCATGCGCCGGTTTGGCGCAAGCGTGACCCAGACCGGACCCGGCAGCTGGACGGTTGAGGGCCAGGGGGGATTGAGCGAGCCTTTTGACATTATTGACTGCGGCAATGCCGGGACCGGCGTGCGGCTAATCATGGGAGCGGCAGCAGGCTATGATCTGGCCGCGACCTTTACCGGCGACGCGTCCTTGCGCGGACGGCCCATGGGCCGGGTCCTGACACCGCTGGGCCAGATGGGCGCAAGCTGGACAGGACGCAGCGGTGGGCGTCTGCCGCTAACGCTCAAGGGCGGGGGCTTGAGCGCCATAAGCTATTGCCTGCCGGTCGCCTCGGCCCAGGTTAAGTCGGCCGTGCTTTTGGCCGGCCTAAACGCCAAGGGCGGAGTCGAGGTGCAAGAACCCGAAGCCACCCGCGACCATACAGAGCGTATGCTTCGGGCCTTTGGCGCAACTGTGCATGTCGAGGACAAGGCCGGTCTGCGGCTCATCCGGCTTGCGGGCGGTCAGGCCCTGAGCGGGACCCATGTCCGCGCACCGGGCGATCCATCCTCGGCAGCCTTTCCGATTGTCGCGGCCCTGATCACGCCGGGCTCTGAAGTCACTGTGATGGGCGTCATGCTCAATCCCTTAAGGGCCGGCGTCTTCACCACCCTGCAGGATATGGGCGCAGACCTGAGCATCAGCAATCTGCGCGAAGAGAGCGGCGAGCCGGTTGGCGACCTGACCGCCCGCTATAGTGCGCTCAAGGGCGTAACCGTACCGCCAGAGCGCGCTCCGGCCATGATTGATGAATATCCAATCCTCGCAGTCGCCGCCGCCTTTGCCACGGGCACGACCATTATGCGCGGCATTGGCGAGATGCGGGTTAAGGAAAGCGACCGTATTGCCCTGATGGCGGCGGGCCTGACCGCTTGCGGCGTCGAGCTAGAAGAAGAGCCAGAGGGTCTGATCATACATGGCAATGGCAAACCGCCCAGGGGCGGCGCCACGGTCACCACCAAGGGCGACCACCGCATAGCCATGGCGCATTTGGTGCTTGGCCTAGCCGCGCAGTCGGGCGTGACGGTCGATGAACCGGGCATGATCGCCACCAGCTTTCCGACCTTTCATAGCCTGATGACCGGGCTTGGCGGCCTAATCAGCGCATGATCAGGCCATTGGTCATTGCCGTCGATGGCCCAGCCGCCTCGGGCAAGGGCACAATTGCGGCTGGGCTTGCCCGCGTCTATGGCCTGCCCCAGCTGGATACGGGCCTACTCTATCGCGCTGTTGGGGTCGCGGTCCTAGCAAAGGGCGGGCGCTTGGATGATGAGGGCTTGGCGGCACAGGTCGCCAAGACCCTAGACCTAACCCTGCTAGACATTCCTGCCCACCGCACCCGCGCCGCGGGCGAAGCCGCCAGCCAGGTCGCCGTACATCCCGCCGTGCGCCTCGCTCTGCTCGAGGCCCAGCAAGCCTTTGCGCGTCAGCCAACCGGCGCCGTGATCGATGGCCGCGATATTGGCACCGTGATTGCGCCCAATGCCATCGCCAAGCTGTTTGTCACGGCGAGCCCAGAGGTAAGGGCGCAGCGGCGCTGGAAACAGCTGAGCGGACAAGGCGAGACGGTTAGCCTTGCCGAGGTGCTGGAGGATATCCGCATACGCGATGCCCGCGATTCTGCGCGCGATTCTGCCCCCCTGACGCGCGCTGACGACGCCATCTTGCTCGACACCTCAAGAATGACTATAGATGAAGCCGCCGATGCAGCCCGCCGCATCGTCGAGGCTGCGCGCATCCGGTCAAACGGATAATCCCATCGCGCTTTTCCCTCGACCCGCCGCGGGAACGACAAACGCGCAAGGGTCAGGACGGGCTTGCCCAGACTGACTTTTTCACGCCCTCGGTTCAACCCTTAACCGAATGATCTTTACCCCGGTACGGTCGGCTTGCGTCGGCCCCGGTGTGTGATCGTTCAAGCACGACGAAAGACTGGAATGGCTGACGATATGAGTATGAACCCAACCCGCGACGACTTTTCCGCCCTACTTGACGAAGCTTTCGGCTCGACCGATTTCGCCGAGGGCACAGTCGTTAAGGGCAAGATTGTCGGAATCGAAAAGGACTTCGCCATTGTCGATGTCGGTCTCAAGACCGAAGGTCGCATTCTGCTTAAAGAATTTGGCACCGGCGCAGATGGCAAGGCTACAGCCGCCATTGGCGATACGGTTGAGGTCTTCCTTGAGCGCGTGGAAAATGCGCTGGGCGAAGCGGTGATCAGCCGCGAAAAGGCCCGCCGCGAAGAAGCCTGGACCCGCCTCGAAGGCGTGTTCGAGCGTCAAGAGCCCGTGGTCGGTTCGATTGTTGGCCGGGTCAAGGGTGGATTTACCGTCGATCTGGGCGGGGCCTCAGCCTTCTTGCCCGGCAGCCAGGTGGATATCCGCCCGGTTCGCGATGTCGGCCCGCTCATGGGCAAGGAACAGCCTTTCGCCATTCTGAAAATGGACCGTCCGCGCGGCAATATCGTCGTCTCGCGCCGCGCCATTCTGGAAGAAGCCCGCGCCGAACAGCGCACCGAGCTGGTCTCGCAGCTGCTTGAAGGTGAAATCCGCGACGGCGTGGTCAAGAACATCACTGATTATGGTGCATTCGTTGATCTGGGCGGCATTGATGGCCTGCTCCACGTCACCGATATGAGCTGGAAGCGCGTGTCTCACCCCAGCCAGGTTCTGGCTGTCGGCGATACGGTCAAGGTGCAGATCGTCAAGATCAATCCAGACACCCAACGCATCAGCCTGGGCATGAAGCAACTGCAGTCCGATCCTTGGGACGGCGTGGAAGCCAAGTATCCGGTCGGTGCCAAGTTGATGGGCCGCATTACCAACATCACCGATTACGGCGCATTTGTTGAGCTGGAAGCCGGCGTTGAAGGTCTGGTCCACGTCTCGGAAATGTCCTGGACCAAGAAGAACGTGCATCCTGGCAAGATCGTTTCCACCAGCCAGGAAGTGGAAGTCGTGGTTCTGGACGTTGATCCGTCCAAGCGCCGCGTGTCCCTGGGCCTCAAGCAGGCCATGGCCAATCCTTGGGAGCAGTTCATCGAGACCCATCCTGTCGGGTCCACCGTCGAAGGCGAAGTCAAGAACGCCACCGAGTTCGGCCTCTTCATCGGCCTGGACAACGATATCGACGGCATGGTGCACCTGTCCGACATCGATTGGAGCACGGCCGGCGAAGAAGCCATCCAGCGCTACAAAAAGGGCGACATGGTCAAGGCCAAGGTCCTGGATGTGGACGTCGAGAAGGAACGCATCTCGCTGGGCATTAAGCAGCTTGGCGGCGATCCCATGGCCGGTGACTCCTATCGCAAGAGCCAGACGGTCACTGTGATTGTTACCGAAATCACCAGCGGCGGCATTGAAGTCAAGTTCGGCGAAGATGATGCGCAAATGACCGCCTTCATCCGCAAGTCGGACCTCAGCCGTGACCGTTCGGAACAGCGCCCAGAGCGTTATGCCGTCGGCGATCGTCTGGACGCCCAGATCACCAATATCGACAAGGCGGCTCGCCGCGTGTCCCTATCGGTCAAGGCGCTGGAAATGGCCGAAGAAAAGGAAGCCATCGAGCAGTTCGGATCCTCGGATTCCGGCGCTTCGCTGGGTGACATTCTTGGCGCCGCCCTGCGTGAGAAAGCCTCTAAAGAATAAATATAACTTCTTTAATTACCAAACAGTCGGCGGCTCGGGAAACCGGGCCGCCGATTTTTGTTTCCGAGCAAAACCTATTTACTAGCAGCGTTAAGCTAGAATTTACCAAGCAACCCCTTGAAACCGCATTGAATATCTATCATTGTCGAACGCTTGGACGGGGGCCATCCATGATTAAGTCTGAACTGATCGCCAAACTTGCGACCGAAAATCCGCATCTGACTGTAAAAGACGTTGAAAAGGTCGTGTCCATTATATTTGACGAGATGATTGAAGCGCTCGAACGCGGTGGCCGGGTCGAACTGCGCGGCTTTGGTGCCTTTTCCGTCCGCTCACGCCCCGCCCGCAGTGGCCGCAACCCGCGCACAGGTGAAACGGTCAAGGTCAAGGCCAAGCATGTACCGTTTTTCAAAAGCGGCAAAGAACTGCGCGAACGCCTAAACGCCGACGAATAGGGCCTTGCCAAGGGGGTCATACCGGACCATCTCCGTGTCATGATGTCTGATGCCCAAACCTTTCTCGCCCAATCGGCCAAGCTGAACCCGGCTAAGATTTGCGGCCTGTCGACCCCAGAGGCCGTGATGGCGGCCCTAGATGGTCAAGCCGCCTTTATCGGGTTTGTCTTCTTCCCAAAAAGCCCACGCAATATCCCGCCGCAACTGGCCGGGCGCCTAGCCGCCCCTGCGCGCGGCCGCAGCCAGATTGTCGCGGTCATGGTGGACCCGACCGACGAGGCCCTAGACGAGGTGGCCAGCGGCCTCCAGCCCGACCTGATCCAGCTTCATGGTCATGAAAGCCCAAGCCGGGCCGCCGCCATAGCCGCCCGTACTGGGTCAGGCCTGATCAAGGTCTTGTCCGTGCGCGAGGCCCGCGACCTGGACAGTGCCAAGGCCTATGACGGTCTGGTCAGCCACCTCATGTTTGATGCCAAACCGCCGACGGGCAGTGACCTGCCCGGCGGGGTTGGCAGCCGCTTTGACTGGAGTCTTATGCAGGGCCGGCAGTATCAGCAGCCCTGGTTTCTCGCCGGAGGGCTTGATCCTTGGAATGTCGCAGAGGCTTTTGACCAGTCTGGCGCGCCCTTGGTCGACGTTTCCTCTGGCGTGGAGCGCGGGCCGGGGGTAAAGGACCCGTCCTTGATCTCGGCTTTTTTGTCCGCCGTCCGCCGCCGTTAAGACATCGGCACGAGTTTTAAAATCGTCAAGCAGGTCTCAGTCGTGAACGCACCGTCTCCCAATGCCTATACTGCCTATCCCGATGCCAATGGCCGCTTTGGCGATTATGGCGGGCGATATGTGGCCGAAACCTTGATGCCCTTGGTCCTTGAACTGGGCCGGGCCTATGACGAGGCCAAGAATGATCCGGCCTTCCATGCCGAGATGAGCGGCTATATGACCCATTATGTCGGTCGGCCCAGCCCACTCTATTTCGCCGAGCGCCTGACCCAGCATTTTGGCGGGGCCAAGATCTATTTCAAGCGCGACGAGCTGAACCATACCGGCGCGCACAAGATCAATAATTGTATCGGCCAGATCCTGCTCGCTCGCCGCATGGGCAAGACCCGCATTATTGCCGAGACAGGCGCGGGTCAGCACGGGGTTGCTACGGCCACGGTCTGCGCCCGGTTTGGCTATCCGTGCATTGTCTATATGGGCGAAACTGATGTTGAGCGGCAAAAGCCCAATGTGTTTCGCATGAACCTTTTGGGCGCAGAGGTTCGCCCTGTGACCAGCGGCACAGGCACCCTGAAGGACGCCATGAACGAGGCCATGCGCGACTGGGTGACCAATGTCGATGACACCTATTACATCATCGGTACGGCGGCTGGCCCCCACCCCTATCCGGCCATGGTCCGCGACTTCCAGTCTGTGATCGGCACCGAGGCCAGGGCCCAGATGCTGGAACGCGAAGGCCGTCTGCCCGATGCGGTCGTGGCCTGTATTGGCGGCGGCTCTAATGCCATTGGCCTGTTTCATCCCTTCCTGGCCGATGAAGGTGTGCGCCTGATCGGGGTTGAGGCCGCCGGACACGGCTTATCGACCGGCCAGCATGCTGCCTCGCTGACGGGCGGTCGCCCCGGCGTCCTGCACGGCAACAAGACCTATTTGCTGCAAGATGATGACGGCCAGATCATTGATGCCCATTCGATCTCGGCCGGTCTGGACTATCCTGGCATTGGCCCGGAACATGCCTGGTTGCACGATGTTGGCCGCGCGCAATATGTATCGGCCACCGATGACGAGGCCTTGAGCGCCTTCCAGCTCTGTTCGCAACTCGAAGGCATTATCCCAGCCCTAGAGCCTGCCCATGCCCTAGCCCGGGTCGGCGATGTCGCCAAGGAACTGGGTAAGGACGCGATTGTGCTGATGAATCTGTGCGGCCGCGGCGACAAGGACATCTTTACTGTTGCCGAAGCGCTCGGCAGTCGGCTCTAGGCCAGGAAAGACCGGATATGCGTCACAATCGAATCGCCGCCCGGTTCGCCGCCCTCAAGGCTGAAGACCGCGCAGGCCTAATCACCTATGTCATGGCCGGTGACCCGGACGTGGAAACCGCTTTTGAGATTCTCAAAGGCTTGCCTGCCGCGGGTGCTGACCTGATCGAGCTGGGCTTTCCGTTTTCCGACCCCATGGCCGAAGGCCCTCCGATCCAACGCGCAGCCTTACGGGCCTTAAAAATAGGCATGACCCTGCGCGGTACACTCGATCTGGTGCGCCGGTTCCGGCTAGAGGACAAGGACACGCCGATCATCCTTATGGGCTACACTAATCCGGTCTTAAGCTATGGTTTTGGCCCCTTTGCCCAAGATGCCGCCGCCGCCGGGGTTGACGGACTGATCATTGTCGATAGCCCGCCCGAAGAAGCCGACGAATTATCCGAAGCGCTCGATATTGCAGGCATTTCACTTATTCGCCTAACCGCCCCCACAACCGATGATGCGCGTCTGGCCATTGTGGTAAAGCGCACCTCTGGTTTTGTGTATTATGTCTCGGTCGCTGGTGTGACCGGGGTTAAAGAAGCCGATGCCGCCAGCGTCGCCCCGGCTGTGGTGCGGGTTCGCGCCGCCTCCAACCTGCCGGTTGCGGTCGGTTTTGGCATCAAGACCCCTGAACGCGCCGCCGAGGTTGCGCGCATTGCCGATGCTGTGGTGGTTGGATCGGCCCTAGTGGATGAAATCGCAGCCGCGGCGGTAACATCTGCGCCAGCAGCGGCAAAAGTACTGGCATCTGTATCTGCCCTGGCTAAAGCTGTCCGCACGGCAAGACTTGACGTGAACGTCACTTCAGTATGATGGTCCGAGCATGAGCATGGCTGAGTCTAAAGATCTTTCGGGATCGCACCCTGGACCCACGGCACAGACCGGCGGGTCCAAGACGATTCGTGAGCGTGGCGGTTGGCTGGGCAAGATTGCGCCCGGAATTCGCAACCTCGTCTCAAAGCGCGAGACACCGGAAAACCTCTGGGTCAAGTGCCCGGATACGGGCGAAATGATTTATCGCCCTGACCTAGAGGCCGCCCTTTGGGTTACGCCTGCGGGTCGGCATATGCGCATTGGCCCGCAATTGCGGTTTGCCTATACATTCGACGACGGCGTCTATACCGAGCTGCCCGCGCCAACCGCCCCCGATGATCCCCTGCATTTCTCCGACGGCAAGCCCTATGTCGAGCGGCTAGCGGCTGCCCGCAAGGCCACCGGTGAGCGCGATGCCATGGCCATTGCCCATGGTCTGATCGGCAAGAGCCCAGCCATTGTCTTGGTGCAAGACTTCGCCTTTATGGGCGGCTCACTGGGCATGGCGGCGGGTGAGGGCTTTATTGCCGCGGCCCGTGCGGCGGTCGAGCGCAGTTGTCCGTTGGTTATCTATACCGCAGCGGGCGGCGCGCGGATGCAAGAAGGGGCCCTGTCCCTGATGCAGATGGCTCGCACCACCTTGGCGATTCAGGAATTAAAGGCCGCAAACCTGCCCTATATTGTGGTCTTAACCGACCCGACCACGGGCGGGGTCACCGCGTCTTATGCCATGCTCGGCGATGTACATCTAGCCGAGCCCGGCGCCCTGATCGGCTTTGCCGGACAGCGCGTGATCGAGCAGACCATTCGCGAAACCCTACCGCCCGGCTTCCAACGCTCAGAATATCTGGTGGAAAAAGGCATGGTTGATCGGGTCACGCCGCGTTCAGAACTGCCCGCAATTTTGGGCTCCCTGATCAAGACCTTGATGATGGGCCGTAAGGCGGCCTAATCTAAACCATGAGCGATCATTTACAGGCCCATGATGCCGCGCTTGAGCGGCTGCGAGCCTTGCATCCCTTAAGGATCGACCTGTCGCTAGACCGAATGTTGCGCCTGTGCGCGGCGCTGGGCAATCCGCAGGACGCCCTGCCCCCGGTCATTCATGTTGCCGGCACCAATGGCAAGGGCTCAAGCGTGGCCATGCTTCGCGCCATTGCTGAAGCCGCGGGCCTAAGGGTACATGTCTTTACCTCGCCGCATCTGGTTCGGTTTGCCGAGCGCATTCGCCTCGCCGGCCACCTGATCACTGAGGCGCATCTGGCGCAGATTCTAGAGCGGGTCGAGGCGGCCAATGGCGGCCTGCCGATCACGTTTTTTGAGATCACGGCCGCTGCAGCCCTTTTGGCCTTTGCCGAGGTCCCGGCCGATCTTTGCATTATAGAGGTCGGGCTTGGCGGGGTGCTGGATGCCACCAATGTCGTCAATGCGCCCGCCGTCTGTGTGATCACCCCGGTTGATCTGGACCATAAGGAATTTCTTGGCGACACGATTGCCAAGATTGCAGCCGAAAAGGCCGGTATTCTCAAGCGCGGCGTTCCAGCTATTATTGCCCGCCAAACCGATGAGGGCGGCGCGGTGATCGAGGCCATGGCGCGCAAGGTCGGTGCGCCCCTATCGATTATGGGCCAATCGGTCGATGGCTGGCGCGGTGAGGACAGGCTGCTAGTCCAGACCGAGGACAGGCTTCTAGACCTGCCCCTGCCCAGCCTTGTCGGCGGCCACCAGATAGGTAATGCCGCCCTGGCCGTATTGGCGGCTCTGGCGCTGAACCATCCGATGATCACAGAGGCCGCAATTGCCAAGGGCCTGACAGAGGTTCAGTGGCCCGCTAGGTTTCAGCGCCTGACCGCAGGCCCTCTGGCCGACAAGGCCAAGGCGGCTGGCACGGATCTTTGGCTAGATGGTGGCCATAATCCCCATGCGGCCAGAGCACTCGCTACAGGCCTTGGCGAGCTGAATGCCCGCGATGGCCGCCCAACCGCGATTATCTGCGGGCTTTTGGCCAATAAGGATGCGGTCGGGTTTTTTGAGGCCTTTAAGCCCCTGGCCCCAAACATGTTCACGGTCGGCTTTGGCGCCGATGCGGCAGCACACCCACTAGATCTGGCCAAGACGGCGACCGATCTTGGTCTGAATGCTACGGCTTGCAAGGATGTCGATCAGGCGCTGGATCTTGCCTTGGCCAGTCAAGACCCGCCGCCAAGGATCATGATTTGCGGCTCGCTTTATCTGGCCGGTGAGGTTTTGGCGCGCCATGCCAGGACCTGGCCGCAATGATTTGGTCTCGATGATGCGACAAAGACACCCCAGACAGCCCAAGCGGCCCATCGCCTTTGCCTTGTTATTTGTTATGGTAGCGCTTGTGACGGCGGCCTCGATCAGGCATTTGGCACAAGTGCAAAACCATCCGCGCGCCGATCAGGCCGCCGCTATTTCGGATCAAAAGCCATGACCAAGCCCTGGGCCAGCCTGCTGATCGCCGCCATTTTGATTGCCATTGTCGGCGGCGGCTATGTCTTTTGGAACACCGACCTGCGCTGGCGGCCAAAAACCATCACCAAGCATCAGGACGAGATCGTCAAGATCTTGGAATCCGGCGGCTGGGTGTCACCGGGTCTGACCGGGCCCAAACTCTATATGGTCGGGTTTCGCGCCTGCCCCGATTGCCTAAGGTTTGAAACCGAAGAATTTCCCGGTCTGCACACGGCGGGCGTCGATACCCGAGTAATCATGGTCGCTAGGCCTGACAAGAACGGGGTTGCTAAATCAACGCCGGTTGAGCGCAGCACGGTGGCCGAGCTTGGCTTTAACCGCTCCTGGACCCTGTTTCAGGCCTGGAATGCCGTTCCGGTCGATGCCTGGACCGCCCCCGGTATTGCCCCCGCTGACGGGGATACGGCCCGCATGGCCGTGGTAGAGTCGCAACGCAAACTTGTTGAGGACCTGCGGCCCTTGCTCAAGGACAATGGCATAAAATTTGCCTATCCTACCCTAATCTGGTGGACCAAGGATGGTCAGATGCGTGGCTGTGCCTGCGAAGATCGAGACACTTACCGGTTTGTGCGGTCCGACCTGGGCGCTGCTGCGCCGCATGGCTAGTGCCTCGCTGTGCCAATTGCCCTCAAGACCGCCTATGCCCAGCGCCTCCAGTCCGGAGAAATCAAGCCTGATCAGGCCCAGGCCGCCGCACTTGAGACCTTGGCTCGGCTCGAAGACGATCTGAATGCCGCCCAAGAGCCGCAGGGGTTTTCGCTGTTTCGCAAAGCCGCGCCCAAGGCGGCTAGAGGCGTTTATTTGTGGGGTCCGGTTGGGCGGGGCAAGTCCATGTTGATGGATTTGTTTTTTGAATCCGCCCCGATCGTGCGTAAGCGCCGCGAACACTTCCATGCCTTTATGGCCCAGGTCCACAGCCTGATCGATGCTTGGCGCAAGGGCTCGGCTCAGGAGCGCAAGGCCCTGTTTGGCCAGCATAAGGGCGATGACCCAATCGGCCCTGTTGCCGAATATATTGCCCAGCAAGCCAAGCTACTTTGCTTTGATGAGCTTCAGGTCACCGATATTGCCGATGCCATGATCCTTGGCCGCCTGTTCGAGGCGCTGTTTGCCCGCAATGTGGTATTGGTCGCCACCTCTAACCGCCCGCCCCAAGACCTCTATAAGGATGGCATAAACCGGCCCTTGTTTACGCCCTTTATCGATATGCTTCAGGCCCGGCTGGATGTGGTGGCGGTACGCGGGCCGACCGATTTTCGGCTCGACCGACTAAGGGGCGTGCAGGTCTATTTTTCGCCGCTCGACCCCGATCACCAACGGGTCTTTGACGCGCTGTGGAGCGATCTCACCGATGGCGCGGCCGAGACGGGCGCTAATCTAGAAGTCCTTGGTCGCACCATGCGCCTGCCTCGGGCCTGCGGCGGGTTTGTGCGAGTCTCGTTTGCCAGCCTCTGTGCCCAGGCCCTCGGCGCGCAGGACTATCTGGCCCTGGCCAAGCGGTTCCATACTGTGTTTCTTGAGGATATTCCCCGCCTTGATGCCAATCGTCGCAATGAGGCCAAGCGATTCGTCACCCTGATTGATGCCCTTTATGAAGCGGGCACCAAGCTGATTGCGCTTGCCGCCGCCCAGCCCGACAGCCTGTATCCAGCGGGCGACGGTGCTTTTGAGTTCGAACGCACCGCATCGCGCCTGCATGAAATGCGATCAGCCACTTATCTTGAGCGTGTGCGCGATTAGGTGCGGCTTTCGTTGACACGCCCGAACCGGAAGCTAAAAGTCCGAACAAGTTTTTGAAACACTGAGGAACGGAACCTATGAGCCAGGGCAAACCCGGCATGGCCAAGGAACGGCCATTG
>CANGCO010000072.1 GCA_947452365.1 Caulobacteraceae bacterium | reverse complement strand
TTGTTTTTTGTGTTTGCAGATTGCCCTCCTGCCCATGCGTTTGATCGAACACTATCTGTTCCGACAACTGCTCGGCCCGGCGCTGATGGCGACGGCGGCCTTGGGCGCGGTTGCGCTATTGAGCCAGAGCCTGGGCACGCTCGATATCATTGTCGAACAAAGGCAAAGCGCGGTGGTGTTTGCCAAGATCACCTTGCTGGCCATTCCGCAGCTCTTATCCATGATCTTGCCGATCGCCATCTTTGTCTCCTCCCTGATCGCCTTGAACCGGCTGCATACAGAGCAAGAAATTGTGGTCTGTTTTGCTGGCGGCATGAGCCGCTGGCGGGTGATATCGCCTGCGGTCAAGCTGGCAAGCCTAGCCACCCTGTTATCGCTGGTGATCAATCTTTGGGTTCAGCCGCTCGCCTATCGCAATATGCGCGATGCGCTATTTACGGTTCGCACCGATCTGGCCGCCTCGCTGGTGCGCGCGGGTGAGTTTCGCCAGCCAACGGCCGACCTAACCATCTACGCCCAGAGCATTGATCAGCAGGGCATTATGAAAAACATGTTCCTTCACCAGGAAAAGCCCGGCGGCGGCGCGAGTACATTCTTTGCCCGTCAGGGTAAGATCGGCAAGCAAAATGGCGTGCCCATGCTGATCATGCGCGATGGCTCCAATCAAGAATTGTCCAGCGCCGGGGTTTTGAACTTTTTGCAATTTGGCGAATATAATTTCAATCTATCCCCATTTATGAACACCTATGAAATGGTCCATTACAAGATTTCGGACCTTTATCTGCACGAGCTGATTTTCCCCGACCTGACCCAAGCCTGGGAACAGCGCAACAAGACCAAGCTGATGGCTGAAGCCCATTCGCGCATAGCCTCTCCACTCTACAATATTGCCTTTATGGCCATGGCGCTTGCGGCTGTGATTGGCGGGTCTTTCAGTCGCATGGGCTATACGCGGCGAATTGCGATTTTCAGCGCTACGGCGGCCTTGGTGCGGATTGTCGGGTTTGCCGTACAGGCCGGATGTGATGACAGTGTTTGGCTCAATATTGTTCAGTATCTGGTGCCGATCGGCGCAACAATCTGGGGTCTTAACCAGATTTTCTGGCAAAAAACACGCGCCCTAAGCCCTGGTGGCCTGCCGCGCGGACTGACGCCATTGGGGAATGCCTGATGCGTAAGCGCCTAACCCGCCTTGAATCCTATGTCTTGGCCCAGACCCTGATGGCGGTTCTGGGTGCCCTGATCATTATCAGCCTTGTGGTTTTTCTGATTGATTTTGTTGAATTGTCGCGCTCTGTGGGCGTAAGGGCAGACACCAATTTTGTCGAGATTTTTGGCCTCACCCTTTTGAAATCGCCCGCCGTCATCCTTCAGCTTTTGCCGTTCGTATTCCTGTTTGGCACGCTGGCGGCTTTTGTCGATATGAACCGGCGCAGCGAGCTGATTGCCATGCGCGCAGCCGGGGTTTCGGCCTGGCGTTTCATTTTTCCGGCGGCAGGGGCGGCGTTTGTCATCGGCCTGACAACCGTTATCGCCCTCAATCCTCTGGCCTCATTGTCCAATGCCCGGTTTGAGACCCTGCGGGACAATATGATGAGCAATTATCTCGCCGCCGCGCCATCGGATATCTGGCTAAGGCAGGGTGACAAGCACAGCCAAATGGTGATCCGCGCCCGCAGCCGCGACATGGTCGGCTCGACCGTCAGGCTTAATGGGGTGTCCTTGTTTATTTCAACCGTTAATGGCCAGGGCGATCTTGAATTTTCCCGGCGAATTGAGGCGCAAGAAGCCCGCCTTATTGGCAAGGATTGGCGATTAATCGGTGCCAAGGAAGCTACACCTGGCGCCGGAGCGGTCAGTTATGACAGCCTGGTCATTCCGTCCTCGCTCGATGCCCGCGCGGCCCTAGCGCGGTTTGCGCCGCCGACCACGATTGCGTTCTGGAGCTTGCCAAACATTATTTCACGCACAGAACAGGCCGGATTTTCAGCCACGGCCTATCGCCTGCGCTTCCAGCAATTGCTGGCCACACCGCTCCTGTTTGCGGCCATGTCGATATTGGCGGCGGCATTTTCCTTGCGTCTGATGCGGCTGGGCGGACTGACCGCCTTGGCTGGATCTGGGGCGACCTTGGGATTTGTGTTTTTTTTCTTCAACAGTTTTTGCGGGGCCTTGGGCAAGTCGGAGGTGATCGCGCCATTTGCTGCGGCCTGGACCCCGCCTGTGCTGGCGTTTTTGTCCGGCTTCACACTTCTTTGCTATACCGAAGATGGTTGATCTTATCATAAGTGAGTCGGCCTTGGGTCACAGGGATTGTCCGGAAGGAAAAAGACGGATGCAGGATTGGCACCCAGCCCAGAGCCCCTACCGGCGGATCATGCTGTTGTGCGGGGCTGCTATTGGTGCGCTAGCGGCCAATGCGGCGCTTGCGGAGCCCGGCTCTGTCGCGCGCCTGCCCATGGCTGCGGCGGCGCTTCCAGCAGCCATTGCGACCGCAACTGAGGATGACGGCCTAGGCGATAATGGTTTTTATCTAGAGGCCAATACCGTCATTCGCGATGACAATGCCAAGATCATTACCGCGCGCGGCGATGTTGAGGCGCGCTATCAGGGACGCACCATCCGGGCGCAGGAACTGATCTATAATATCCGGACCGGGATCGTTACAGCGCGCGGCAAGGCCCAGATCATTGCCGATGATGGCGCAACCCAGTCGGCCGAGGAAATCACCCTCGATAACAATCTGCAAGCAGGCGTCGCCTATGGCTTTTCCACGGTCATGGCCCCGAATATCAAGTTCGCAGCCGCCTCGGCTGTTCGCCGCTCTGAAACCGTCAACGAGCTCAACCGCGCCATCTATACGCCATGTGACATCTGCTCCAAAACCGGGGCGGCCAAGACACCAAGTTGGTCAATCAGTGCTGACCGCATTGTCCAAGACCGCCAAAGGCAGCTGGTTTATTATCGCAATGCCGTGGTCAAGGTTCTGGGCGTGCCTGTGTTTTACGCTCCCGTATTCTGGCACCCAGACCCCCAGGCCGAGCGAAGTTCCGGTCTATTGCCGCCCAAGATTCAAAATTCACGGCGTCGCGGCTTTAGCTATGAACAGCCCTATTTGCTGGTGATATCGCCATCCCAAGACCTGATCATCAGCCCGCAGATCAATTCCAAGGTCAATCCGTTTGTAAATCTGGAATGGCGCAAGCGCTTCTATTCGGGTCAGGTGGAGGCCAGGTTTGGCTATACCCATGATCAGGACATCCAGACCATTAATGGCGATCTGAAAAAGATCGGCACCAATACTTCGCGCAGCTATGTCCTGGCCAAGGGCAAGTTCAATATCAATAAGAACTGGGACTGGGGCTTTGGCCTTGAGCGCGCCTCCGACCCGCTGATTTTTGATAAGTATAATGTTGGGCGGGTCTATCAGGACAATCGCGGCCTTTATAATACCGACAGCCGCCGTCTGCTGAGCCAGATTTTCGCGACTGAACAATCTGACCGCAGCTATGTGTCCATGTCGGTCTTGAGCTTTCAAGGCTTAAGGATCGGCGATAATAATCACGCCCTACCGGTCGCAGCCCCCCTGGTTGAGGCGCGTTATGAGCCCAAAGACCCGGTTCTAGGCGGGCGACTGCGCCTGCGGGGCAGCGGTGTGGCCCTGTTTCGCGACCAATCGCCCTTTTCCGCTAGCCAGCCGGGCATAGACAGCCGCCGCCTCACCGGCGAAGGTGATTGGCGCAAGATTGCCACCTTTGCCAATGGGCTAAGGCTCGAGCCCTTCATTGATTTAAGGGGCGATTATTACAATGTTTCAGACATTTCCGCCGCCGACAAAAAAGCGCTAAGCCTTGCCCGCAGCATGGGCACGGTGGGCATGGATGTCAGCTATCCGCTAATCCGAAGCTTTGGCGACACCACAGTAATTGTCGAGCCGCTTGCGCAAATCGCGCTGTCACCCTCGGCCAAACGCGATAGTCGGATCCCGAATGAGGATAGTATCTCGTTTGATTTTAACGAGACCAACCTGTTCGAGCCCAACCGCTATCCTGGCTTTGACCTATACGAGGGCGGCCAAAGGCTTAACCTAGGCGTCCGTACCACGGTTGATTGGGGCGCCAACCACTCTGCCCGTGTCTTGATTGGCCGCAGTTATCGCTCCAAAAAAGACCTCACCATGCCGGTGCGTACTGGCCTTAACCAGGCGGCCTCGGACTGGGTGACCTCTGCGACCATATCGCCAATCACTGGCTTGTCGGTTTTTGCCCGCACCCGGCTTGATTCTGACACCCTGGCCATTCGCCGCCAAGAAGCGGGCGCCAATCTGGCCCTGACCAAGCTTCGTGGTTATGTCCGCTATCTCAGTGACAAGACCGATCTGACTGGGGTTCAAGTCCGCGATATTCAAGGCGCTGGCGAAATCTATATCTCTAAGACCTGGGGCCTGACCTTTGCGGCCATTCGCGACCTTGAAAACAAGGTTTGGCGGACACGTGAGCTGGGTCTGCTATACAAGGATGAATGCACACGGCTAGAAATCGTCTATCAACGCGAAGAAACTTTTAATCGGACCCTTGGTCCATCAGACAATGTACTTATTCGCCTATCTCTCGCCACATTGGGCGATGCAGGCTACAGGGACTATGACGACCGCTAAGTCCGGTCACACGGGCACTCAAAAGGACGAACAAAATTCATGACGCGGGCGTTTAAGGCAAGTTACAAAATGGCACTGGCAGCAGCCCTGTCTATGGCCACAATCACAGCATGGCCGCTGGCCAGCCAGGCCCAGCCGGCGAGCAGTCCGGCCGCAGCCATCAGCCCCCTCAGTGAAGGTGTGGCTGCGATTGTTAATGACAGCATCATCTCGACCTATGACTTGCGTCAAAGGATCATGTTGTTGATCGTGACCGCCGGGGTCCAGCCAACTGAAGAAAACATGCCGCAAATCCAGCGCGAAGCCCTGCGCGGCCTCGTCGATGAGCACCTGGAAATTCAAGAACTAAAACGCGTCGAAAAACAGCAAAAATTCACGATTATTGCCGATGAGCAGGACATAGACCGTCAGATTGGCCGCATGGCGGAAGAAAACCATCTCACAGGGCCGCAATTGCTCAAATCTCTAGAAGCGGCAGGGGTTGGGTCAAGCACCTTAAAGGATCAGCTGCGCGCCGAAATCAGCTGGCAGCGCTGGATTAATGGTCGCTATGGGTCGCGCCTGCGCATTGGCGATGACCAGATCGAGGCCCAGTTGGCCCAGATCAATGCCGCGGCCGCCAAGCCTCAGTTCTTGATGAGTGAGATCTTTATCGACCCGGCACGGGCCGGTGGCCTGGACAATGCCGTCCGGGGTGGTCAGCAATTAATCGCGCAATTACAACAAGGCGCGCCCTTTGCTGCCGTGGCCCGGCAGTTTTCGTCGGCCTCAACCGCCGCGACCGGCGGCGATGCCGGTTGGGTATCCAGCGGGACCTTGGCGCCAGAATTACAACAGGCGCTTGACGAAATGCGCCCTGGCCAATTGTCCCAGCCCATCACCACCAAGGACGGGGTCTATATCCTCTTCCTGCGCGAAAAGCGGACGGGCGCAAAGGCGGCGCTTGTTGACCTCAAGCAAATAGCCATTCGCGTTGCCAAGGATGCGACTCCAGAACAACTGGACGCGGCCTGGGTCAAGCTGGTTGCACTCAAGCCCAAGATTTCGTCCTGCGCCGATATGGAACCGGTGGCCGCCAAGGCCGAGGGCGTGGTTGCCGGGGATCTGGGCGAGTCAGAGATCAAGGATCTGGCACCGGCCTTCCGTGAAGCTGCCGAGGCCTTGAATGTCGGCCAAGTCAGCGACCCGATCCGCACGCCCGCTGGCCTGCATCTGATTGCGGTCTGTGGCAAGCGCCAAGGCGGTGCCAAGGCCCCGACCAAGGAAGAGATCGAAAACCGCATGATCGGCCAGCAGTTGGCGATGATTTCCAAGCGCTATTTGCGCGACCTGCGCAATTCGGCGACGATCGAAACCCGGTGACCGGGCCAGTGCTGGCCCTAAGCCTGGGTGATCCGGCCGGTATTGGTCCTGAAATTATTGCCAAGGCCTGGCAAATCCTAGCCGCCACTGGCCCGGCCTTTATGGTGGTCGGTGATGCGGATTGCCTGGCCAAGCTTGGGGTACCGGTTCAGGCTGTTGCCGATACCGCTGAGGCGGCCATGGTCTTTGCCAAGGCCTTGCCGGTTCTGGACCGGCCGCTCGGCCATGCCCTAACGCCCGGCAAGGCCTCTAGCGCCCATGCCAAGGCCGTGATTGGCTGGATTGAGCAGGCGGTTGATCTGGTCGTGTCGGGTCAGGCCAGCGGCCTAGTCACAGCCCCGATTGCCAAGGCACCGCTGTATGAGGCGGGCTTTAAGTTTCCAGGCCATACCGAGTTTTTGGCCGAACTAACGGCGCAACTGCCCATGACCACACCGCGCGGGCCGGTCATGATGCTGACCTCAGGCGATCTGCGCGCCGTCTTGACGACCGTGCACCTACCGCTAGCCAAGGTCTCGCAGGCCTTGACGATTGAGGCGATCATTCACACCGCCAAGGTGACCTCTGCAGCCCTGACCCAAGATTTTGGTATAGAGCGCCCACGCCTAGGCCTCGCGGGCCTCAACCCCCATGCCGGCGAAGGCGGGGCGATCGGCGATGAAGAAATCCGCATCCTCGCCCCGGCTGCCGCCCAATTGCGCGCCGCGGGCATTGACTGCAGCGATGCACGCCCCGCCGATACCCTGTTTCATGCTGAGGCGCGCCAGACCTATGACGCCGTGGTCTGCCTCTATCACGATCAGGCCCTGATCCCGGTTAAGATGCTGGATTTTTGGGGCGGGGTGAATGTCAGTCTTGGCCTGCCTATTGTTCGAACCTCGCCCGATCACGGCACCGGCTTTGACATTGCCGGCAAGGGCCTTGCCCGGGCCGATAGCCTGATTGCCGCGATCCGCCTGGCCGAGCAGATCACACATAGCCGGGCCAAGGCGCTTAAGCCGTGACCGTCCTTAGCCTGCCGCCAATCCGCGACGCCCTGACCGAGCATGGGCTCTTGGCCAAGAAAAGCTTTGGCCAGCACTTCCTGCTCGATCTGAATATTACCCGCAAGATTGTCCGGCTGGCGGGCATTAGCGAGGGCCAGACCGTGATTGAGGTGGGCCCTGGCCCAGGCGGCCTGACCCGCGCCTTGATGGAGGCTGGAGCCAAGGTCATTGCCGTTGAAATGGATCCGCGCTTTGTTCCCCTGCTCGAAGCGCTAGGCACAGCCGCGCCTGGCCTTTTGGAGATCATCCGCAATGATGCCCTCAAGGTGCAGGAGGCTGACCTTGCCGAGGGGCGCGGGCCAACCGCCATAGTCGCCAACCTGCCCTATAATGTTGGTACAGCCCTGTTATTGAAATGGCTCACCGGCCCATGGCAGCCGGTCTCCATGACCCTGATGTTCCAAAAAGAAGTCGCCGAACGGATCACCGCCCAGGTCGGGGATGACGCCTATGGGCGGCTGGCGGTTGTGGTTCAAGCCACAGCCGAGGCCCGCATTGTCATGGATCTTCCCGCCCGCGCCTTTACACCGCCGCCCAAGGTGACCTCTGCGGTGGTGCATCTGGTGCCATTTAGCCAAAGGCCGGATCCTGGCCTATTGTCCGCCTTGGAAAAAACCACACAGGCCGCCTTTGGCCAGAGGCGCAAAATGCTGCGCTCCAGCCTCAAGACCCTTGGCGGCACAGCCCTGTGCGAGGCCGCAGGCATTGATCCCGATGCGCGCGCTGAAACCGTCGATATAAAAGGGTTCTTGGCCCTGGCCCGGCAGGTTCAGAGCGGCTCGTTCAGCAAGGCCTGAACCAGGGGCTCAAGCCCAGGATTACGCATCCGCTTCAGGCGTTCAGCGTGATAGATATGGGCCAGTTCGGCAAAGGCCTGATCAAAATCGGCATTGACGATGACATAGTCATAATCGGTCCATTTTTCGATCTCGCCCTTGGCCCGGCCCAGCCTGCGCTCGATCACGTCCTCGGCGTCCTGGGCGCGGGCATGGAGGCGGCGTTTGAGATCGGCCATGGTCGGGGGCAGGATAAATACCCGCACAACGTCTTGCGGTGCGCTGGCCGCGACCATGCGCGCGCCTTGCCAGTCAATATCGAACAAAACATCGCGCCCATCCGCTAGGGCCGCCATCACCGGGGCGGTTGGACTGCCATAGCGGTGCTCATGCACATCGGCCCATTCCAAGAAGGCGTCCTGTTCGATCATGACGTCGAATTTTGCCCGGTCGATGAAATGATATTCACGGCCATCTTGCTCGCCGGGCCGCGGGCCGCGCGTGGTGCAGGAGATCGACAGCTCCAGCTCGGCATGATCGCCAAGCAAGCGCCGTGACAGCGAGGTCTTGCCCGCACCCGATGGGCTAGAAACCACCAGCATGAGGCCCCGGCGCGGATGGACTGGACTATTCGACATTTTGGACCTGCTCACGCAATTGTTCGATCTTGGCCTTAAGCTCAAGGCCTGTGGTGGTCAGCGCCGTGAGAGCCGACTTGGCGCAGAGGGTATTGGCCTCGCGCATGAATTCCTGCATCAAAAAATCGAGCCGCCGCCCAGACGCCGCGTCACTGCCAACCAGGCTGCGGGCGGCCTGAATATGGCTGCCGAGCCGGTCGAGTTCCTCGCGCACATCGGCCTTGACCGCTAGGGCGGCGGCCTCGGTCATGATCCGGTCGGCTAGGTCTATGGCGTCGCCCGCCAATTCAGTCATGCGTTTGGCAAAGCGGGCCTTGATCACGCTAGGCTGTTGCTGCGCCTGACCCTCCGCCTCGGCGACCAGGGCACTGATCTGGTCCACCAGCCCAGACAGGACCGGATGAAGGGTCGCCCCCTCCTCCAGCCTTGCGCCCAGCAAGGCGTCCAAGGCCAGACCAATCGAAGCGGCCATGGCGGTTTCGATCTGGGCCCTTATGTCTGGATCATCAGTCTCTTCAGACACTTCAAGCACGCCGCGCAGGGCCAATAGGCCATCAGCGCTGGGCAGGGCCGCCTTGCCTTGCGCCACTAAGGGCTCAATCAGGGTCAGATAGCGGGCTAATTGGTCGGTATTGACCTGAACCAGCCCCCCGGCGTCGCGGCGCTTGGCCTGCAGGCTCACGGTCAGTTGGCCGCGCTGAAACCTTGCCGAGGCTGCCTCGCGCGCCATGCGCTCTAGCCCATCAAAGCCCGGCGGGCCGCGAAACCGAACCTCGAGATTGCGGCCATTGACCGAGCGGGCCTCGACTGCCCAGCTCCAGGCGCCCAGACTAGCCTCATGGCGTCCAAAACCAGTCATGCCCTGCACGGCCATGCTCAGCGCCCCGCTTGGCTGGCGGTCGCGCGTTCAACCTTGCGCCATTTTGCAACATTGCGCCTATGCGCGTCAAAACTGGCGGCAAAGACATGGCCGCCCGAACCATCAGCGACAAAGAACAGGTCATCGGATTTGAGCGGATTAAGCACAGCCTCAAGCGCGGCCTTGCCCGGATTGGCAATCGGGGTCGGCGGCAGACCGCTAATGGCATAGGTATTATAGGGGGTCTTGGCCAAGACCTCGGACCGCAATAGGCCGCGGCCAAGCGGGCGGCCCTTGGTCAGGCCATAGATAATGGTTGGGTCAGTTTCCAGCCGCATACCGGTCCGCAAACGGTTGATAAACACGGCGGCAATATGCGGGCGCTCCTTGCCAAGCGCGGTTTCCTTCTCGACGATTGAGGCCATGATCACGGCCTCATAGACCGATCCATAGGGCAGGCCCGATTGGCGCGCGGGCCAGAGCTTGGCCAGCAAGTCGTCCTGGGCGGTCATCATGCGCTTCAAGACCTGGTTGCGGGTCTCGCCGCGCTTAATCTCATAGGTTCCGGGCAGGACCGAGCCCTCAGGCGGCTCAGCGACAAGGCCGGTCAGGTCCTTATTGGCACGGAGGATATCAACGACCATGGCCGAGGTTATGCCCTCTGGTAACGTCACCTGCCTGCGAACGCGCTGGCCCTTATGGATCATGCCCAAAACCTTGGCCATGGAGGCATGGGCCGGGAATGCGTACTCGCCCGCCTTTAGGCGACGATCCGACCCGGTCAGTTTGGCGGCGATAACAAATCCGGTGGCCGTGCTGATCACGCCGCCCTGATCGAGGCTCTTGGCGATCTGCGGCAGGCTGGAGCCCTCGGCAAGGACAAGATTGGTTTGGGTTTTGCTGGGACCTGGTCCGGCAAAGCTGATCAAGACGCTCAAGGCGAGCACACCCAGCATAAAGGCCATGGGAATGGCGGCCAGCAGCGCAATCTTCAACCGCCCGGCCCCCAGGACCCGGGCCAGACCACCAGGGCCTGGAGGGCTTGGGCTAACGGGCGTTTCGGTCACTGGACCTTCTTGAACACAAGAGACGCATTGGTCCCGCCAAAGCCAAAGCTATTGGACAGGGCCGTATTGATCACCATGCGCTTGGCCTGATGTGGCACCAGATCAATGGCCGTATCCACCGACGGATTGTCTAGATTGATGGTTGGCGGCGCGATCTGATCGCGGATCGCAAGGGCGGTAAAGGCCGCCTCAACCGCACCGGCAGCACCTAAAAGGTGGCCAATCGCGCCCTTGGTCGAGGACATGGTTGCCCCGGAAACCGACGCGCCCAACATACGCTCGACTGCGCCAAGCTCGATCTCGTCACCGAGCGGGGTCGAGGTGCCGTGTGCATTGATATAGTCAATCTGGGACGGGTCGATCCCGGCCCGCGCGAGGGAGGCATTCATGGCCCGGTAGCCGCCATCGCCATCACTGGCCGGGGCAGTAATATGATAGGCATCGCCGGACAGGCCATAGCCAATCACTTCGGCATAGATTTTGGCCCCGCGGGCCTTGGCGTGTTCGTATTCTTCCAGCACCAAAATGCCAGCGCCCTCGCCCATGACAAACCCGTCGCGGTCCTTGTCATAGGGGCGCGAGGCCATTTGTGGGCGATCATTAAAGCTGGTGCTCATGGCGCGGGCCGCGACAAAGCCTGCAACGCCGAGCGGGCAAACCGCCGCCTCTGCCCCGCCGGCAAACATCACATCAGCGTCGCCCCACTGGATCAGTCGCATGGCATCACCGATCGCATGCGCGCCCGAGGCACAGGCTGTGACCACAGAATGATTGGGGCCCTTGAGGCCATAGCGGATCGACACCTGGCCCGAAGCCAGATTGATCAGGGCCGAGGGAATAAAGAAGGGGCTGATCCGGCGCGGACCTTTTTCGTGCAGCTCCAGCGCGGTCTTGGCAATCGAGTCCAGCCCGCCAATGCCAGAGCCAATAATCACGCCCGAACGACACCGATCTTCCTCGGTCTGGGGGTGCCAGCCACTGTCACGCACCGCTTCATCGGCCGCCGCAACGGCATAGAGGATGAAATCATCAACCCGGCGACGATCGCGCAGGCTCATAGTGTGTTCGGGATCGTAGGAACCGGGATAGTCAGCACTGCCACCGCCGCGGCCATCTATGCGCGGCACTTCGCAAGCGATCTGACAGGCAAAATCGGTGGGATCAAATGCGGTAATACGGCCAGCACCCGACTGACCGGCCAAGAGGCGTGACCAGCTATGCTCAACACCCCAGCCCAGAGGCGTTACCAGCCCAAGTCCTGTAATGACCACACGACGCATTGGCAGACCCTCCTGGGGCGATC
>CANGCO010000071.1 GCA_947452365.1 Caulobacteraceae bacterium | reverse complement strand
GTCACTGGGGTTCGGACGGCGTCGGCAAAATCGCGCGGAAGCTGGGGATTTTCTGGCCCCGGAAGGCCCATCTCATTGGTTTGCAAAGAGATGTTGGCGGAGAGGGAGGGATTCGAACCCTCGATACCCTCACGGGTATGCCGCATTTCGAGTGCGGTGCATTCGACCACTCTGCCACCTCTCCCAAGGTCCTAGTGCCGCGCCAAGCGCGATCAGAGGGAGGCCGGAACCTATCTGCGGGGATGCGGTTTCGCAAGCGGGATTTATCGGCAATTGCATGGCCAGGCCTCGGATCAGGCTTTTGGCGCGGTTAGAGTCTTGAAGCGCGTATCGAATTGGAGCCCTTGGCCAAGCTTGGCCATGCCCAGATAGTCCAAGGACAGGCTGACGGTCAAAAGCCCGCCCGTTTCGGGCCCGCCGCGATTGCGCAAGACCACGCCGCAGGACCGGCCCCTGGCATTATCGGCTAGGGCCGCGATCAGGCCCCCATGCGCCAGGCCCCTAGCATGGGTATGGCCGGCGGTCAGGGTTAGGCCAATAAGCACGCGGACGTCCAAAACCTTCGAATATAAGGGCTCCCATGGGTCGGTGAGCGAGCTTTGCCGAAAATGGCGTTCAAATCCGGGTGGGGGCAGGGACCTGGCGGCTCCGATCCAGTGGATTATTAAAAGGACTGGTGTGGTTAATGGGGGCCCGGCCTTGAGGCAATTGGCGTGCATGAGCCGCCATAGCCGGGGTGCAGGCCTTGACCGCGCTTCAAGGATGATTAGGTGAGGGGGCATGACCCCCATGACCTCTGACCTTTTCACCGTCTTGGCCGCAGCGCCCCACCTTTCCTTGCTCAATAGCGAGAGCGCGGCCTGGCAGCGTCTGGTCAGTGTGGGCGGTGATTTCATGGTGCGCCTGGCCCTGGGCGCGGTGGTGCTCTTAGCTACGCTCTGGGCCTCAGGTGCCGCCGCGGCCTTTGTGCGGCGATTGTTCAAGCAATTTCACCGCGCCGGGGTTGCCGATCAAACCTTGCAAAGCTTTGTCGCCTCAATGGCGCGCTATGGCGTTGTGATTATTGGCGGCGTGGCGGTCTTGCAGCAGCTCGGTGTCCAGACCACCTCGGTCTTGGCGGTGCTGGGCGCGGCCTCCCTAGCCGTGGGCCTGGCCTTGCAGGGCACATTGTCCAATGTCGCGGCCGGGGTAATGCTCTTATTGTTTCGCCCTTATCGGCTCGGTGATTTTGTCGAGGTTGGCGGACGTTCGGGCACGGTTTCGGCGCTAGACCTGTTTGTCACAGAGCTAGCGACCCTAGACAATGTCAAGGTGGTGGTGCCGAACGGCAAGGTGTTTGGCGATACGATTGTCAATTTCAGCCACCATGCACAAAGGCGGTTGGACTTGGTGTTTCGCATTGATTTTGAAGATGATCTGGCCGGTGCGCTCGGCGTAATCAGCACTGTGGCCAGCCAGACCCAAAAGGTCCTGGCCGAGCCTATGCCAATTTGCGAGGTAACCAATATTAGCGAAAACTGGGCCGAGGTGACCTTGCGGGCCTGGGTGGCGAGCGAGGACCTAGCGACTGTGCGCTCAAATCTTTTTGTGACGGTTCTGGCTGCGCTCAAGGCCGCTGGCTATGGCCCGGCCTATCCGCATCAGGTCGGACTGGCCCCAAGACCTCGGGCGTCCTAAGATCGCCTAACCGGCTATGGCCAGGGCGTCGCGCTCACCGGTTCGAATGCGTAAGGCCTGTTCAAGGTCTGTAACAAACACCTTACCATCGCCGATCTTGCCGGTATTGGCGGTGCGAGCAATCGCCTCGACCACGGCCTCGACCATGTCGGTAGAGATGGCAATCTCAAGCTTGACCTTGGGCAGGAGCTTGATCTCGTATTCAGCGCCGCGATAGACCTCGGTCTTGCCCTTTTGCCGACCATAGCCGCGCACCTCGGTGACGGTAATGCCAGAGGCCCCGGCCTCGGTCACGGCTTCAAGCACGCCGTCTAGGCGGCTAGGCTTGATAATGGCGGTGATCAATTTCATAGGGTATTCCTTCGTCCAAGCGCGCGTCGCCCTAGCCTAAGACCAAAACCGCCAAAACGCCAAGACCTTGCGTGTAAACTGTGAATTTGCCGCGATGGCGGCAGGGTCTGGCCAATCGCGCCGGGTCTGGCCAGGCCAGGCAAGGCGACGCGAACCCGAGCGGGCTTAGCCCTTGGCTTAATGGCATAGGTCTGTTTGACCGCCTCTAGCAGGATGAGGCCCGACAGGCCCGGCCATAGGCGTGCGCCCAAGGGCTCAAACACATCGGCCCATCTGGCCAGGGCATTGAGCGGCGGAAGATAGAGGGCTCTGGACCAGGCCGCTGGTTCTAGGCCTGCGGCCCGGACCAGGGTTTCGAGCTGTCGGCGGGTAAAGGGCTGGCCATGACCAAAGGGGGTGGCCTCGGCATTGGCCCATGGCCCGCGCCGATTTGCCGCCACCACGATCACTCGGCCGGACGGGGCCAAGACCCGCATGGTTTCTTGTAAAAAGGCCAAGGGATCTAGGCTTTCTTCAAGCGCATGGATCAGCACCACCCGGTCAAACAAGGCATTGGGCAGGGGCAGGGCCGCCTCCTCGCTCAGGCAAGACAGTCTGGGCGCCTTGCTGGGCCAGACTTCAACACCCTGGGCTGCCGGCATCAGGGCCAGGCAGCGGCGGGCGCGGCTGCGAAACAGCTCAAGATAAGGCGTGGCATAGCCAAGCCCCAGCACATCCAGACCCCGGCCATCGCCCCAGGCCTGAACCAGCTTGCGCGAAACAAGCTCGCGCACCCTCTGGCCAAGGGCGGTGCTGTAAAATTGCCGAAGCTCTAAAACATCGCGGCGCATGGGCTTAAGGTTGTGCCAAAAAATCAACAGGACCAAAGACAGGCGCGCAAGGCGCACTTATATCTATAAGCTGCCATGCCGCGCTTGCCAAAGGATTGCCAATGCCCCTGCAGATTCACCAATTTGCCTGCTTGTCCGACAATTATGGTTTTTTGGCGAGGGATTTGGCCAGCGGCCAGACCGCCTGTATTGATACGCCCGATGCTGATGCGGTGCTGGCGGCCCTGACGGCCACGGGCTGGGCGCTTAATCTGATCTTGAACACGCATTGGCACCCCGATCATGCTGGCGGTAATGCCAAGATCAAGGCCGCGACCGGCGCAACCATAATTGGCCCGCAAGAGGTTGAAAAGATCAGCCCGCTGGATCGCATAGTGGTTGGCGGCGACCGCGTGGCCCTGGGCGAGACCGAGTTTGCTGTCATGGATACGGGCGGCCATACGCTGGGTCATGTCAGCTATTACAGTGCCAAGGACCAGACCGTGTTTGTCGGCGACACCTTGTTTGCCCTAGGTTGCGGCCGCCTGTTTGAGGGCACGCCCGACCAGATGTGGTCCAGCCTGTCGCGCCTTGCCGACCTGCCCGATGAGACCGTGGTCTATTGCGCGCACGAATATACAGCCTCCAATGCCCGCTTTGCCTTGAGCGTCGATGACAGCCCAGAGCTTGCGCGGCGGGCAGATGCGATTTTTGCCGCCAGGGCGCGCGGCGAGGCCACCGTGCCGACCCAGATTGGTCTGGAAAAGGCAACCAACCCGTTTTTGCGGCCGCGCGCGCTTGCGGGGACCATGGGTCTTTCTGGCCAATCGGATGAGACTGTGTTTGCCGCCCTGCGCGCCGCCAAGGACGGCTTTAAGGCATGAGGGCGAGCCTTGGCGATCTTGGGGCGGCCCAGATTGTCAAATTGCTGAACCTGCGCCCCCACCCTGAGGGTGGTTGGTATGGTGAAACTTTTCGGGCTGAAGCCTCAGCCGGCGGCCGGCCAAGCTCTACCGCCATCTATTATCTCCTCGAGGCCGATCAGGTCTCGGCCTGGCACAGGGTCGATGCCGATGAGGTCTGGCATTATTATGCAGGTGCGCCGCTGGTCTTGACCTTGTCGCCGCCCGACGGGGTCGGGGCCAAGAGCCTGCATCTGGGGGCCGATCTGATGGCGGGCCAAAGGCCCCAGGCCGTGGTTCCGGCCGGATGGTGGCAGGCGGCGGAAAGTCTTGGCGCCTTTAGCTTGGTCGGGTGCACAGTGGCCCCCGGCTTTGATTTTGCAGGCTTTGAGCTTGCTGCGCCCGATTGGAGGCCACAGGTCTAGTGGGCAATTGCCTTGGCGACCTTGGCTGAGGATGGGCGGCCCGCCACCCCGTCATCTGGGACAATGGTGATAACAATCTGGCTGCCTTGCCGACGGGCACCACTATTATCGCCTTGAATGAGCAGCACCCGGTCAATCCGAATGGCCTTGGCACGGCTATCTGTCTGACGCGCCATTTGCACAAACGCCTCAGCCGCTGTGAGGGCGGAATCGGCAAACAGGGGCGCTGAATCGGTGGTTACGTCTTCGGCATCGAATGTGACCAGCTTTTGCACGGCGCGTGAGGCCCGAGCGCTGGCTAGGGTCAGCTTCTGAAGCAGGCCCGTGGGGCTTAGGGCTGAAAGCGTATGGATGGGCTGTGCGCGTCCGGCAAGGGCTGCAGCCGATCCCGTCGGGGTTTCGGGCGTAAAGACGGTCATGCCGCCCAGCTTGGTGGCGCGCAGCAGCGGCTGGCCAGCATCATCAAGATAAATCAGATCGCCCCGCCCCGCTCGGCGCGGCGTTAAGACCCAGACCTCATGACTGGCCTCGAACCGAAACAGAATTGGGCCTTGTGACCGGTCCAGAACAAAGGCTGCCCCGTCCTCGGACTGAAACCGCGCAATCATCGGCGTCGGCGCGCTGCGGCCATCATCGGGCTTTTGACCAAACAGGGCCTCGCCCAGATTTTGCCGCGGCATCTGGGCCTGGGCGTGGCCAAGGCCCGGCGCAAGGCCCCAATAGCTAACGGCCAATCCAAACGCCGCGCAGGCGAGCCCTGACAAGGGCCGCCGCGCCTTCAGATGGGCATTAACCGGGAATTGGGAACCAGACATGGGCCCTGACTTGCACGGGGACTGGGGCGGATTTTGGACCAAGGTTTGACCAATCCGCCGCAAGTGCAATTTTTTGCCCTGCCCCCACCAGCCCAATGCCTGCGTCGCCCAACTAGCCCGCGATATACTGGCCGCCATTAATGGTCAGGGTCGAGCCGGTAACAAAGCCCGCCTTGTCCGAAGCCAGATAGGCAACGGCATCGGCAATTTCTTCGGCCTGACCCAGACGCCCGACGGGAATATTGGCAATAATCCCTTCCAGCACTTTTTCCGGCACAGCCGCGACCATGTCCGTATCAATATAACCGGGTGCGATCACATTGACGGTAATGCCCTTGCGTGCGGTTTCCTGGGCTAGGGCCTTGGTAAAGCCGATCACACCGGCCTTGGCGGCGGAATAATTGGTTTGGCCCATCTGGCCCTTCTGGCCATTGATCGAGGAAATATTGATAATCCGGCCGAAATTGCGCTCACGCATGCCGTCAATCACATGGCGGCTGGTATTAAAAACACTATCGAGGTCCGCCCGGATCACCTCGCCCCATTGGGCGGGGGAGAGCTTGTGCAGCATGGCATCGCGGGTAATGCCAGCATTATTAACCAGAACCGCAATCGGTCCGAGGGCCGTCTCAATCTCAGCAAAGGCCGCGCCGACGGCTTCGAAATCGCCAACATCGGCCTTGATGCACATCACGCCCAGATCCTTGCGGGCAGCTTCTGCTGCAGCCTCATTGCCGGCATAGACCGCCGCGACGGCATAGCCTTGGGCTTTTAGTGTTTTTGTAATCGCCAAACCGATGCCGCGCGTTCCGCCGGTCACTACTGCTACCTTGGTCAATCTATTTCCCCTTAACTGGACGAATGAATGTATGGTCCCGGCCGCGCCCGCTTTTATCGATGTCGCGGCCGGGTTTGATTTGGCCGGTTAGGCCCGTTCAACGCAGATGGCCACGCCCATGCCGCCGCCGACACAGAGCGTAGCTACGCCCTTTTTGGCATCCTGGTCTTGCATGGCATAGAGCAGGGTGGTCAGGATACGCGCGCCCGAGGCCCCGATGGGGTGGCCAATCGCGATCGCGCCGCCATTGATATTGACCTTGGCCGGATCAAGGCCAAGCTCGCGCACAACGCACAAGGACTGGGCGGCAAAAGCCTCATTCGACTCTATCAGGTCCAGATCACCGACCGACCAACCGGCCTTTTCTAGCGCCTTGCGGACAGCCGGGATCGGGCCAGTGCCCATAATGGCCGGATCAACCCCGGCATGGGCCCAGGAGGCAATGCGCGCCATAGGCTTAAGGCCGCGCTTGGCCGCCTCATCCGCGCTCATCAAGACCAGGGCGGCGGCGCCGTCATTGAGGCCAGAGGCATTGGCCGCCGTAACCGAGCCGTCCTTGGTAAAGGCCGGCTTTAGGCCGCTGACACTGTCATAGGTCGCGCCATGACGGATATATTCGTCCTTATCCACCACCACATCACCCTTGCGGCCCTTTATGGTTACGGGCGCAATCTGGGCATCAAAACGGCCGTCCTTTTGTGCGGCCTCGGCCTTGTTTTGCGAGGCTACCGCGAAACGGTCTTGATCTTCACGTGTGATCTGCCAGCGCGCAGCAATGTTTTCGGCGGTCTGGCCCATATGATAGCCGTGGAAGGCATCCCAAAGGCCGTCCTTAATCATGGTGTCGACAAAGCCGAGATCGCCCATTTTCTGGCCATTGCGCAGATGCGCAGCATGGGGCGACTGGCTCATGCTTTCCTGACCGCCCGCGACCACGATCTTGGCATCGCCTGAGGCAATCTGCTGCATACCAAGAGCAACGGCGCGCAGGCCCGAGCCGCATAGCTGATTAATGCTCCAGGCCGGACTTTCGTGAGGCACGCCCGCGCGTACAGCCGCCTGACGCGCAGGGCCTTGACCGGCACCGGCCTGCAAGACCTGACCTAGGATTACTTCATCCACATCACTCATGGCAATATTGGCCCGTGCGACCGCGGCGGAAATGGCCACAGAGCCGAGCTCACTGGCCGAGACGCCGCTCAAGGCGCCATTAAAAGAGCCCACAGGTGTGCGTGCGGCGGAGACGATCACAATCTCAGTCATGGTCCAGTGCTTTCCCTCGGTTCAGCCGGCAGAGCATTTGCCACCGGCGCGGTTTCTATTGGCATCTACATTGCCCGGTTCTTTGACGTTCGTCACGGGGTTGCGTGTGAAAGGCTTGATAATATCTAGCCTAGCGTAAGCCTATTGCATTGATGATAGTGTTTGCCAAAGATGGCCTTAAGGGCGGCGCGGCCTGCGTCGCAATATGTCGTCACCGGAGGCCCGATGTCGGAAGAAACCAAGGCCCAATCTCGCCGCGCTGAAGCCCAGGCGCAAAAGGCTAGCGCCAAGGCCGCGGCGACGGGCCCCATTGTCATCAAGAAATATGCCAATCGCCGCCTCTATAATACCGATACCAGCACCTATGTGACGCTTGAACACCTAGCTGACATGGTCAAGGAGGGGGCCGATTTTGTCGTATTTGATGCCAAGACCAATGAGGACATTACCCGCTCGGTCTTGACCCAGATCATTTTTGATGAAGAAAGCCGCGGACAAAACCTGTTGCCGATCCAGTTTTTACGGCAGTTAATCCGATTTTATGGCGATTCCCTGCAGGCCTTTTTGCCGAGCTATCTGGAATTATCGCTCGATAGTTTCGCGCGCCAAAACGACCGGCTTAAACAGCAATTCACGACCATTCCGCCGGGTATGGGCATGCCAGGCCTTAATCCGGCCAAGGCGCTTGGTGCCGTTCCCATGCCTAGCCCACAGTTTTTGGAAGATCAGGTTCGCCAAAACATGGCCCTATTTGATCGAGCTATGAAGATGTTCTCACCCTTTGCCTATGCGCCCGTAGACGAGCCAAGGTCTGCGGCGGCGCCGGAGGCTCCTCAGGGCATGCAGCCTGCGCCAGGCCAGGATCCATCCTTGGGCGATTTGAAAAAACGCATTGAAGAAATGCAAGAACAGATCGAGAAATTAGCGTCCAAGTCTTAAGGCGCGCCCATGACCGAGCCCCTCTTGCCCATTCCCAAATGCCGCGCCTTGCGCCAGTTTGGCAACCAGGTGCCCGGCAAGTCTCGCCGCCGTCCTGATCGCCGCAGCGGACAGTCTGATCAGGATCGTCAAGCCACTAGCGAGGCGCTTTATCTTGAAAACAAGGCCACGATTATCGAGGCGCAAATTCTTGGCCAACCGCTTCAGGTTCGCGGTCTAAAAGCCGGGCCAGCGGGCCTTGTTACGGCGAGATCGGCCTATTTGACGACCCAATGGTGCGGCAGTCGCGACCGCCGCGCCCCGCTTGGCCAGGTGGGCGAGACCGAGGCCTAGAGGGCTGACTGGCCGCCAAGCCTGCGCATCCGGTCGCGCTTGGACTGATACATGGCCCCATCGGCGCGGGCCAGGATCTGGTCTGGCGTATGGCCGCCGGTGATTTCACAGACCCCGCAGGACAGATGCAATGGCACCATCCAGTCGCCGGTATCGACGGGCCGGCCTTCCATGGCCGCGATCAGGTCGGCGGCCTTAAGCTGCGCCGCGGATTGATCGGCATGGGTCAAGATAAGCGCGAACTCGTCGCCGCCCAATCGCCCAACCACATCGGTTTCACGTACCAGACCTAATAGGCGCTCGGCCACGGTTTTGAGCACCACATCCCCAGCCGCATGGCCAAACCGGTCATTGACCGCCTTAAAGCCGTCCAAATCCAGATAGACCAGGCTGGCGGCAAGGCCGTGGCGCTCGACCTCGGCGGTGGTGCGGGCCAGTTCGCGCATCAGGGCGCGGCGATTATAGAGCGGGGTCAGCCCATCTCGGTCGGCCAGGTCCTGGGCCTCGGACAGGCGGGTCTTGAGTAGGCCCACCTCATCGCGCAGACCATCAATTTGGGACACCAAGGCCATTAACGTATCTTTGAGCGGGCCCGCCAAGGGCGCACTGGGTCCATCGGCCTGTGCGGTCAAGACCTGTTTAAGTAGGCCGATCACTGGCACTGTTGTGTCCGCATCAAGCCCCGTTTCGTTATAAGCCTGTGCGCGCATGCCCGGACTGCTCATCGGATCACCCGACTTTCCTAAAGATTCACCCTCGAATCACCCTAGGGTAGCAGAAATTATGCGCCTCATCAGTTGCAGCAGCAAGGTGCACGCCTATACTCCACCGCCTCTGCCGAGCCGGTTTTGGTTTCGCGGCGCGTTTAAGATCACGGCAAGGAATAGACAATGAATCCCACGGGTGCCCCGGTGGCCATAATTATGGGTAGTCGGTCAGACTGGCCGGTCATGCAGGGCGCAGCCAATATGCTGGCCGCTCTGGATATTGCATTTGAAGCCAAGGTGATTTCCGCCCATCGCACGCCGGACCGTCTGGTGCAATTTGCCAAGGGGGCCGCCGCGGCTGGATTTAAAGTGATCATTGCTGGCGCAGGCGGGGCTGCCCACTTGCCGGGCATGGCCGCCTCCATGACTCCATTGCCCGTCCTTGGCGTGCCTGTACCATCCAAGGCCTTGAGCGGCTTGGATTCGCTTTTGTCGATTGTGCAAATGCCAGCCGGTATCCCGGTGGCGACCTTGGCCATTGGCGAGGCGGGGGCCAAGAATGCCGGCCTATTGGCCGCCCAGATCCTGTCCTTGTCCGACCCCGCCTTGGCCGCGCGCTTTGCTGCCCACCGTCAGGCCCAGACCGATTCTGTGGCCGAGACGGTCGCCGATAGTTTGATATGAAGACGATCCCCCACGCCCTGCACCCTGGCGCGACCATTGGCATTATAGGCGGTGGTCAACTCGGCCGGATGCTGGCCATGGCCGCGGCCAGGCTTGGTTTTGAGACCGTGATCTTGACGCCGGAGGCCGAAAACTGCGCTGGCCCGGTGGCTGGCACAGTTTTGATCGCCGACTATACCGATCCAGAGGCCCTGGCGCGCCTTGCCAGCCTTGCCCAGGTAGTGACATTTGAGTTTGAGAATGTCCCGGCCAAGACCTTAGAAATCTTAGGCGGGCTAGGCTGCCAAGTTGCCCCCGGTGCCAAGGCCTTGGCCGTGGCCCAGGACCGCGTCGACGAAAAAACCTTTCTCAATACCCATGGCGTGCCGACGGTCGATTTTGCCCCGGTTTCAAGCCTTGCGGATCTGGTCGAGGCTCTTGCTAGGATCGGTGCGCCTGCCCTGCTCAAGACCCGCCGCGATGGCTATGATGGCAAGGGTCAGGTCTGGATTGAAAACCACGATCGCGCCACTGCAGAAGCGGCCTTTATCGGCCTCGGGGCCAAGCCCTGCATTCTTGAAGCCCCCGCCGCCTTTGTCCGCGAGGTCTCGGTTATTGCAGCGCGCGGCCATGACGGCGAGGTGGCGGCGTATCCTTTGGGCGAAAACCATCATGAGTCTGGCATTTTACGTCGCACCTCCGCCCCGGCTAGGGTTTCGCCAGCGACCCTGGACCAGGCCCAGACCCTAGCCACGCGCATTGTCACCGCTCTGGACTATGTCGGGGTCATGGGGGTGGAGATGTTTGAACTGGCTAATGGCCAGCTCCTGGTCAATGAAATTGCGCCCCGGGTCCATAATACTGGCCACTGGACCCTCGACGGCTGCGAGGTGGACCAGTTTGAACAACATATCCGCGCCATTGTCGGCTGGCCGCTCGGTCCAACCCACGCCCTGGCCCAGGTTGAGATGACCAATCTTTTGGGCGGGGAAATTCTGGACTGGGGCAATCTGGCCGCCGAGGCTGAGGCAAGATTATGGATTTATGGCAAGGGCGAACCAAGACCGGGCCGCAAGATGGGCCATGTCAATCGTCTGTTTCCGCTGAAACCTTAAGGCTCGGATCCGTAACGGATCTGACCCAGCCTAGCGGCAAGGCCGGTGCCCCAGGCCTGCAGGCGCTCCAGGGGCCTTGCTTTAAATTTCCAGCCTTCGAATGCCATGACATTGTCTATGCGCGCGGCGACAAGCGCCTTAGCGCTAGCCTCGCCCGAGGCCAGATCGGCTGCAAGGCCTGCCATTAATATGCCGCCAACCAGGGCGCGTTTGGAATAATGGTTCTCGTCCGTGGCCGTGTCGCCGGCCCAGCGCCAGATCATGTCGGCACTGTCCCAAACCAGCCTTAGCGCCAAGGGCAGATGGTGCGGCAAGGCCAGATAGCCGGCCCAGGCATGGGCGGCCTGTCCCTCTTTGGCTGCTATGGCCAAGCGCGTCATAATCCCTGCCTCAATCCGGCCGCGGATCTTAAGGGCGCTGGGGTTTTGCTGATTAAGCTGGAACAAGGCCTCGTCATCATGGCGTTTTGACAAGAGGGCCGCCAGATCGGCGGCGCCGTGGGGCAAAAGAAGGTTTGTTTCCGCGAGGCTTAGCCCCGCCTTCTTGCCCGCCAGATTGACCAATTGGTCGCTCCAGCCCATGCTGGCGGCGAGCCTAAGCGCCTGATCCAAGATCGCCTGTTCGGTAAGGTCTGCCCAATCGGGGCCTGTGGCCGCGTCGCCTTGAGCGGCGGCCTTGGCCTCACCATCGGGGTTGGGAGCGCAAATCATTCCCCAGCATACACTGATTTGTTGGAGATTCGACCGGTGTTTGCGAGATTCTCTCGTCTGGCCGGGCCGGACCGGTAGACAGCCTTGCCCGCCTCTGGTATCGCAACCGCCAAGCACGAAGGACTGTCTTTCGGGCATTGGATTAGTATTCGCCAGATACCAACCCGCAGGCAAGCGCTTGTGAATGTGTGGGATTATCTGGCGCGCTTTGGAGGACTTGGTCATCGTTCAGATTTTCGTGCGCGACAATAATGTCGACCAGGCGCTGAAGGCGCTGAAGAAGAAGATGCAGCGCGAAGGCTCCTTCCGCGAAATGAAGCGTCACGTGCATTTCGAAAAGCCTTCGGAAAAGCGCGCGCGTCAAAAGGCAGAAGCTGTGCGCCGGGCGCGCAAG
>CANGCO010000070.1 GCA_947452365.1 Caulobacteraceae bacterium | reverse complement strand
GCCAAGGCCTCTATGCGATGGGCAGCGGGGTAGGAATAGGTCGAGGCAAATTCAAACCAGAAGGTCAGGCTGGCCATCGGGTTTACTGGTGATCCAGCAGGCCGAGCACGCGCTTGGCCACCACATTCAGATTAATCTCAGACGTGCCGCCCTCGATGGAATTGCCCTTGGAGCGCAGCCAGGCGCGGGTTTCGCGCAGCTCGTCCTTGTCAAAGCCTTCGCCGTCCCAGCCCAGGCCCTGATGGCCCATGGACTCGATCAAAAGCTCATACTTGTCCTGATTAAGCTTGGCGGCGGCATATTTGATGATCGAGGTTGCGGGGCTGATCGTGCCTCCGGCCTTCGATTCCTGTTCCACCCGGCGAACGGTCAAGGCAAACGCCTTGGCATCCATCTTATGAGCGGCAATCCGGCCGCGCAGATCAGCATCCGCGATCTGGCCGTTGTCTTCGCCGACATGGCCACGCGCAACCTCTTCCAGCTCAAGCCCCGCTGCGCCGCCAAAGCCGCCAGCGGAAATGTTCTGACGCTCATATTGCAACAGGCGCTTAGCGATTTCCCAGCCGCCATTGAGCTTGCCGACCAGTTGGGCCTTGGGCACTTTCACATCGGTAAAAAAGGTTTCGCAGAACGGGGACTCGCCGCTGATCAGCTTGATCGGGCGCGGCTCAACGCCGGGCGAGGTCATGTCGAATAGGACGAATGAAATGCCCTCATGCTTCTTGGTATTATCGGTGCGGACCAGACAGAAGATCCAGTCGGCCTGGTCGGCATAGGAGGTCCAGACCTTTTGGCCATTGATCAGATAATGATCACCCTTGTCCTCAGCACGGGTTTGCAGGGCCGCAAGGTCAGAGCCGGCACCGGGTTCTGAATAGCCCTGACACCAGCGCGTTTCGCCGCTGATAATGCCGGGCAGGTGAGCCAGTTTTTGCTCTTCAGTGGCATATTCCAACAGGACCGGGCCCAGCATCCAGATGCCGAACGAGAACAGGGCGGGCCTGGCCTTGATGCGGGCCATTTCCTGGTCCAGCACCTTGGCCTCTTCGCGGGTCAAGCCGCCGCCGCCATAGGCCTTGGGCCAGGTTGGCGCGGTCCAGCCCTTGGCTGCCATACGGTCGAGCCAGATCTTGCTGTCTGGGTTCTTGAACTTGCCCTTACGCCCACCCCAGGGCGTTTCCTCGCCGGTCATGGGGGTGCGCATGGAGGCGGGGCAATTAGCCTCCAGCCAGGTGCGGGTCTCGGCGCGAAAATCCTCAAGGCTAGCCATCGGTAACGTGTCCTTCATGGGTCGAATGTTAGGATGAGTTTAACGCGGCAAGGCCGAGGAGCAAGCCTTCAAAACGTTTGTTTGAGTCCGCCTTATCTTGACCATCACCCGATTGCCATGAATTCGCCGCAGAATTGTCGGTATGATGGCGCGACAACTGACATGAATGGATTCGTATGCGCTGGTCCCAGGACCTGAAGTCGGCCGCCTTGGCCATGGCCCCCAATCTGGCTGCCATCATCACCCTGGGCGCAGGGTTGATGCTGCTCGCCTCTGGGGCAACGCCGTCCTCGCCAGAACGACTGCGCTGGCTGACCCAGTTGGCCCCGCTCTCAATCATTGAGGTCAGCCATTTTCTGTCCAGTATTTTGGGCCTGGTCTTGGTTTTGCTTGCCTTTGGTCTTAGCCGGCGGCTTGATGCGGCCTGGGCGGCAACGGTTGGCCTATTAGGTTTGGGCGCCGTCTTGGCCCTGCTCAAGGGTTTTAACTGGGAAGAGACCGCAGCCCTAGCCTTGGTCGCAATTGTGTTGGCCCCTCTTCGCGCAGCCTTTCCGCGAAAAGCGCGCCTAACGCGGATGGAGATTACGCCGGGCTGGATGCTGTCGGCCCTAGCGGCGATCGCGGGCAGCGGGTTCTTGGCCTATTGGTCTTTTAGCAATGTCGATTATTCCGATGAGCTATGGTGGCGCGTGGTTGCCGATGATGATGCCAGCCGCGCCTTACGCGCCTCGGCGGGGGTATCGATCTTGTTTATGGCCATTGGCATTTGGCGTCTCATCTCGACACCCGCCGCGCCGCCTGTGGTAGGAGACGACGACCCCAGTTTTGCCAAGGTGAGGGCCATACTCGCCAATGCAGAGGGCTCTGGCCCTGACGCTAATCTGGCCTTGCTCGGGGATAAGCGGTTCTTGTTCTCGCCCTCGGGGGAAAGCTTTTTGATGTTTGGCGTGCGCGGCCGCTCTTGGATTGCGCTCGGCCCGCCGGTGGGCAAGCGCGAAGAGCGCATGGACCTTTTGTGGCGGTTTCGCGAGCTGGCCGATGCCCATGCTGCCCGCCCGGCGATTTACGGCATAGGTCCCGACATCTTGCCCGAAGTGGTCGAGCTTGGTTTTGCCATCCAAAAGACGGGCGAGTCGGCCGCTGTGCCGCTGGACAGTTTTAGCCTTAAGGGCCGCAAGCGCGAGGTGCTGCGCCGCAACTGGCGAAAGGCCGGTGAGGTGGGGGCCAGGTTTGAGGTTGTGACGGCCGATCAGGTCAGTGCGCTCTTGCCCGAGCTAGAGGTCATTTCTGACAATTGGTTGTCGCACCATGCCGGGGGCGACAAGGCCTTTTCCATGGGCGGGTTTATTGAGGGCTATGTGTCGGAGTTCCCCTGTGCGCTTGTACGGGTCGAGGACAAGATTGTTGCCTTTGCCACCATATGGACCACACCCGACCTCAGCGCCTTTTCGATGGATCTGATGCGCTATAGCGAAGATGCACCCAAGAATGTGATGGACTATCTGTTTGTCGAGCTTCTGCACTGGGGCGCAGCGCAAGACTATGTCGCGTTTGAGTTCGGGGTTGCGCCCTTGGCTGGGCTGGAGGACCGACCCCTGGCCCCGATCATGTCGCGCGTGGGTCGGCTCTTATTTGAGCGCGGCGAGGAGATCTATAATTTCCGCGGCGTGCGGCGATATAAAGACAAGTATGATCCAATTTGGGAGCCGCGCTATATTGCGGCGCCAAACAAGTGGGCCATCCCGATCCTGATGGCCGATGTCAGCATGTTGTCTTCGGGGGGCATGGCGGGGCTGATCAAGCGGCCCAGGCGGCCTGTCGCCGAGCCGCTTGGGGTCGCTGCTTAAGTCCTAGCGCTGAGCTTGATTGCCGGTGACAATGCCGTGGATATTGGCAAGATGCACCAGCATCATCAGGCCAATAGCGATACAAGCCAGCATTAGGAAACTATAGGGCACCAGACGCGGGCCCTTTAACACATTTGGCGCTGCGCCCCGCGCCAGGCAAAGAACGCGCCAAGGCCGATGCAAAGACCGATGATTGCGAGGGTTGTTATCTGATCCATAGCCCTTAATGTCCTAGGGACGTAATCTTGGCAAGACCACCATAATCCTTCATTTTGCGTTAACCCTAGCGTTTACACACCATAGATAGATGGCTAGCTTTGATTGTGGTTTGCAATGAAAGATTCGGATGTCATCTGGCCAAGCCTGGAGCCTAAGGGGCCTTGATCCCAAAGCCCGCGAGATCGCTAAGGATCTGGCCTATCAGGCCGGCCTGTCCTTGGGCGACTGGTTGCATCAGGTCATGCGCGAAGAGGGCCTCGCGTCGCAGACTTTTAGCCCCGCGCCCTATGCCACGCCAAGCTACCCGCCACCGGGATTTGCCCCAGCCTATGGGCCCGGATTTGGCCAAGGCCATTTTGGCCCGACACCGCGCGAGATGGCGGATAATGCCGAGCGGGTTGCCTTGCGGCTTGCCACGGTTGAAGACAGGGCCAGCCTTGGCGAGCAGTCCCTAAGCGAACTTGGCGACAAGATTAGCCAAAACCAGGCCCAGGTATGTGACCGTTTGGCAGGCTTCGAGCTGGCCCTGCAAGGCCTGCGCGCGGACCAGGCAAAGCTAAGGCGTCAGCTACAATCCCTAGGGTCTGACCCAACCGCCACCCGCGCCTTGACCGGACTTCGCGCGCTTGAGGGGGCCATGAGCAAGGTGGTGGTGCTGATGCGCCGCGATCACGGCCAGTCTCAATCGGCCCTAGGCCAGCTCAATAACGAACTCGCCAAGGTGAACGAACGGGTAGATCAGGTCGAAAGTCTGGCCCAGTCCGGCCATGCCTTGGCCGATCAATCCCATATGGCGTCCCTGACCCTGAGTGAGACACTTGAACTGGCACAAGCCAATCAGATCGCGGCGCGCGCGCGGCTTGAACAGGCTATTGGTCAGTTGCAAGACCGCATACGCCTGGTCCAGGCTGAGGGTCAGGCCGAGGTGGCTCAGGCCAGTGCCGGGGTCGCGCAGCGGCTCGGCGCCCTGGAAGAGGACGTTCAGGCCCAGATGCAAATCGTCCGCGGAGAGGTGGGCAAGACTGTGGTCGCTGAGGTTGGCCAGAGATTTGATGCCGTTAATGCCACGCTCGATCAGGTTGGGCAGCAGGTTCGGTCTAGCGACCAGCGCATGGGCGAGGCCTTGTTGGCCATGGGCAGTGAAATCACCCGTCTTGGCACCAGTATGGACCAGCGCCTGACCTTGGCAGACCGCAATCGCACCCAGGCGATTGACCGGCTCAAGGGCGAGATATTCCGGGTTATTGAGCGCATCAGCGAGCGTTTGTCGCATTCCGAGCGCCGGGCCCAGCAGGCTTCGGACGATGTTGGAAAACAGGTGGCGCGCGCGGTTGATCATATTTCCGAACGCGCTGACCGCTCGGCTAATGATCTGGCCGATCGCGTGCGCCAGAGCGAGGACCGAATTGCTTATTTGCTGGATGAGGCAAGAGCACGGCTCGACCGGCACCTGACCCAAGAGCATGGCAAGGCCCCGCGCAAGGCGCAGACGAACGACGCGCCGCCCGCGCCGGTTACCGAGCCGTTGTCCTCTATACGTCCAGATTGGCAAGACTTGACGGCGCCTGTCCCCGCCGTCTCGTCAGAGGCGTTTAATGCCAAGGACTTTGTCTTTGACCTCCAACAGTTTGATGCCACCTTTACCAATGGGTTTGATGATGATGCGGCGGCGGATGCGCCCAAGGCCCTAGACTCTGAAGCGCCTGTGCAAGACACTTGGTCTGCATCCTGGACCAAGGCTGTGCTTTAGCCACGAGCCCTATCTGGGGGTCGCTGGCGCCTAGGTCTTGATGCGGTAAGGGATTGAGCCTTGGATATCTATCTGCCCATAGCCGAGGTTTCGGTGAATGCGCCGCTGCTGGTGGCGCTTGGCCTGATTGTCGGTTTTATCTCAGGCCTGTTTGGCATTGGCGGCGGGTTTTTGATGGCGCCGGTCCTCGTGTTTATGGGCATACCCCCGGCCGTTGCTGTCGCTAGCCAGGCTAATCATGTTGTGGCGTCTTCTGCCTCGAGTGTGTTTGCCTATGGCCGCAGGGGGGCGGTGGATTTTCGCATGGGCGGGGTGTTGGCGGCCGGCGGTATTGTCGGCTCGGTCCTCGGGGTCGAGGGGTTTCGCATCTTGCGGGTGCTGGGCCAGGCTGATCTGGTGGTGGCCCTGTCCTATCTGACCTTTTTGGGTGTGATTGGCGGCCTAATGCTGGTCGAATCGGTATCGGCCTTGCAGCGGCGTAAACGCGGCCAGCCAATGGCCGAGCCTAAGGATCGTCGCCCGGCTTGGCTGTATGGCCTGCCGCTCAAGCTCAGGTTTCCACGGTCTCGGCTCTATATTAGTGTGCTGCCGCCCCTAGGGATTGGCGCATTTGTCGGCGTCTTATCGGCGGTCATGGGGGTTGGCGGCGGTTTTGTACTGGTCCCCGCCATGATTTATCTGCTGCGCGTGCCTGCGAGAACAGTCGTGGGCACAAGCCTTTTCCAGATCATTATAACAACCGCCGTGGTTACGATTTTGCAGGCAGGGCGCAACCAGACGGTTGATCTGGTTCTAGCCAGCCTGCTCATCTTTGGCGGCGTGGTCGGGGCGCAATTAGGGGCAAGGGCCTCGTCACGGTTTAGGGCCGAGGAACTGCGCATTGTGCTGGCCGTGATCGTGCTTTTGGTCGGATTGCAGATGGGCCTTGGCGTGTTTGTTGCGCCCAAGGATCCGTTCGTGCTGATTTCCGGTCTGGGGCAATAGGGCGTGGCGATGGATTATGTGCCCGCTACTGCCCATCTCTCTGCGGCCCTGACCAGCACCCAGGTTGAGGTTACGTCCAGCTATCATGGTGAGACGATTGTGCTTTATGGGGCGGTGTTTAGTCCGCGCGACCAGCCCTGTGATGTGGTGGTCGTGGTGCGCGGTCCCGAACAGCCCATCCGTATTGCCCGCAAGGTTCAGGTCGCGGGTCTATGGCTCAATCATCGCCCGGCCGTATTTCAGGGCGCGCCGGGATTTTATACCGTCTCTAGCGCTAGGCCGCTCAAGGCCATTGCCGCGCCCGGCGTCCTGCAAAGGCTCGGTATCGGCATTGAACATTTAAGTTTTCAAACCCCTGAGGCCAAACCGGCTAAGCCCCCCCTAAAGCTTGGGCCCCGCCTGGTTGGCATTCATGGCCGCGATTATCAGGACTATCGCCAAGCGGTGGTGCGGCTCAAACAGGCCGAGAGGCTGTATGATCAGAACGAGGCAGGGGTGGCCTTTGTTGATAAGGGCCTATTTCGGGCACAAATAGCCTTGCCTTCCTCGGCACCGATTGGTCTGTATGAGGCCAAGATTTATTTGTTCCAGTCGGGCCATCCGATTCAGGTGCGACGCCGGATGTTGAATGTTCAAAAGGTTGGCCTGGAAAGAGCGGTCTATGTCTTTGCCCATTCTCGGCCCTGGACCTATGGGATTATTGCTGTTTTATTTGCCGTTGCTACCGGATATGGTGCCGCGGTGATCTTCCGCAGGAGTTAGTTCATGCCAGACACTGTCAAGCCAGCCCGCGCGGCCTGGTTGCTTGGACTGGCGGGGACCATTCCCTTTATTGCGACATCCGCCGTCTATTGTCTGGGGCCTGACCCACTTAAGGGGCCGATGAGCCTGGCGCTCCTGACCTATGCTGGGGTGATCTTGTCGTTTTTGGGCGGTGCACGCTGGGGCATGGAGGTTGTGCGCCATAGCCCGCCGCGCGCCCAGGTTCTGATCCCCGCTATTGTGCCGTCGCTTGTCGCCTGGGGCCTTTTGGTCGGTGCGGCCTGGGCCCCCTTGAAATGGCAGCTTGGCGGCTTGATCGCGGCGTTTTTGGTTCAGTGGCTTTGGGACAATAGCTCGCTGGAAACGCCGGTCTGGTATGCGCCCCTTCGCACAGTCCTGACCCTGATCGCCGGTGTGTCCATGGCGTTTGTGCTGCAAGATGTCTGGCGCGGCTAGGGCCTAGCCATCGGACAGGAGCTGGTTCCAAGCGATCAAATGCACCTGATCTTTGCCCAGAACCCCGGCCAGGGGCGGCTTGGCAAACAGCGGCTTAAAGGCGGCGTCCTTGAGATTCAGGCCCCCAGCATAGGCCCCGAAGGCTGGCAACACCAGACGCGTGCCATCGGTGGCAAAACACCGCCGCCTGACGCTTCGCCCCCGGCCCTTGACCTTGGCGCAAGGGTGCAGGTGCCCGGCAACCTCGCCGGGTTGCGCGCCGGACTGGGGCTCATGGCGCAAGATCAGCGCCTCAAGCCCAACCGTCTGGACACAGCGTCCCGGCAGTTTTACCGGACCATCGGCATCATGATTGCCAACCACCCAGACCAGATCTAGCCCTGCGGCCAGAGCGCTCACGGCCTGGGCATCTTCAGGCGCAATGCGCGCCTCGGCGCGGCGGTCATGCAGGGTATCGCCGAGGAAAATCACGCGGCGCGGCGCCAGCGCCGCCACCTCGCGGCCTAGGCGGCTTAAGGTCTCGCGCGTGTCATAGGGCGGCAACATCTGGCCCCGCGCAGCATAGGCCGAGCCCTTTTCCAGATGTAGATCCGCCACCACCAGGGTCTGGTGCGCCGCCAGCCAGACGGCCCCCGACGGGCGCAAGGCGAGGCTGACGCCCTGGACCGAGACCTGCACAGCGCCGTCTTCAAGCCGAACCGGACCGCTCACGCCATGGCCTCGGCGATCAGGTCTATACCGGCTTCTTCTAAAATATCGTCAGACGCGGTGCCGGTTACCGTCTCGCGACCAATCTCCATCATGATGGGCACGGCAAAGGGCGATACGCGCCCCAGCGCCTTAGGCCGAATATGGCCAATAATCCGGGCCAGCAACTGGCCTAGTCGCTCAATATCGAGCAGGCTAGACGCCGCATCGGCGCGCGCGCAACTGAGCAGGAAATGATCGGGTTGGTGGCGGCGCAGCACGTCATAGATCAGGTCGCTAGAAAAAGTCACTTGGCGTCCGGATTTTTCCAGCCCTGGAAACCGCCGCTCGATCAGGCCCGAAATCAGGGCGCATTGGCGAAACAGCCGCTTCATCATCACGCTGTCGTCCAGCCAGGCTTCTAGATCATCGCCAAGCATGTCCTGTTGGAACAAGGCGTCCAGATCCAGCCCATCCATTGGCTCCAGCGCCCAGATGCATAAGGTATAATCGTTGCAAACAAAGCCCAGCGGCCCGACGCCTAACCTGTCCAGCCTGCGGGTTAGGAGCATGGCCAAGGTGGTATGGGCAAGCCTGCCCTCAAACGGATAACAGACCAGATAGTGCTTCTTGCCGCGCGGAAAGGTCTCGACCAATAGCTCATCCGCCGCCGGAATAGCTGAATAGGCCTTTTGCGCGCCAAGCCAGTCTTGGACATCGGTCGGCAATTTGGACCAGGCCGCCTGGTCCATAATCATGGCCCGCACCCGCCCGGCCAAATGGCTGGACATGGCGAACCTGGCCCCGCCCCAGCTGGGGATTTTGGGTTGGGTGTCGCTGGAGCGGGTCACGCGAGCATCATTGCCGCTGACGCCCTCAAAGCGCCAGACCTGGCCGCCAAACAGGAAGGTATCGCCGGGCGTTAATTGCTCGACATACCATTCCTCGACCTCGCCAAGCTTGCGACCGCCGCCATGGCGGCCGGACGAGACCCGCAAGGTGAGGGTGCCGCCCGTGACAATGGCCCCGACATTAAGCCTATGCCTTAGGGCGGTTTGAGCATTGCGCGCGCGCCAAAGGCCGTCCTGGCCCAGCACAATCCGGTGAAACTGGTCATAGGTGCGAAGCGCATAACCGCCAGTGGCGACAAAGTTTAGGACGCCATCAAAGGCCTCGCGGCTCAAGTCCTGATAGGGCGCGGCGCTTATGGTCTCCTCAAACAGGGCGTCGCTGCTTAGGGCCTCGCCGCAAACCGCCCCCATCAGGTGCTGGGCCAGCACGTCCAGCGCCCCGGTGCGTCTGGCCTCGCCGTCCATGGCCCCGGCCGCGACGGCTTCACGTGCGGCCTGGCATTCGAGCATTTCAAACCGGTTGGCGGGCACCAATATGGCGCGCGAGGCCTCGTCCAGCCTGTGATTGGCCCGGCCAATGCGTTGCACAAGCCGCGACGAGCCCTTGGGCGCAGCCAGCTGGATGACCAGATCCACCGCGCCCCAGTCTATGCCCAGATCCAGGGTCGAGGTACAGACCACGGCCCTGAGTTCGCCCCTGGTCATGGCCGCCTCGACTTTTCGCCTCTGTTCAGGCGCCAGCGAGCCGTGATGCAGGGCAATGGGCAGATTGTCCTCGTTCAGGCGCCACAGGGCCTGAAACGCAAATTCGGCCTGCCAACGGGTATTCACGAAAACAAGGGCCGTGCTGGCGGTCTTGATGGTCTCATAGACCTCGGCCATGGCGTGCTGGGCTGTGTGTCCGGCCCAGGGCACGCGCTCATCGGATAACAGCACCTCAATCTCGGGCGCGGCCCCAGCCTCACCGAGAACAAGGTCTGCCACCTCAGGCGCGGGCGCGATCCAGCGGCGCAGATCGTCGGGATCGGCCACGGTCGCCGAAAGGCCAACGCGCCTAGCTTGCGGCGCAAGACTATGCAGTCGGGCCAGACCCAGCGAGAGCAGGTCACCGCGCTTGGAGCCGCGCAGGGCATGGACCTCGTCAATAATCACGCATTGCAGATCGGCAAAATAGGCCCTAGCCCCCTCCCAGGCGCAGAACAGGGCCAATTGCTCCGGCGTGGTCAAGAGGATGTCCGGCGGGCTGGCCTTTTGCCTTTGCCGCTTGGCCAGGCTGGTATCGCCGGTGCGGGACTCAACGCGCACCCTTAGGCCCATCTCCTCAATCGGGGTGATCAGATTGCGGGCAACATCGACGGCTAGGGCCTTGAGCGGAGAGATATAGAGGGTATGCACCCCGCGCGGGGTGTTGGGCTTGGGCCGCTCGTCCAGATCAATAAGGCTTGGCAGGAAGCCCGCCAAGGTCTTGCCGCCGCCGGTGGGGGCGATCAGCAGGGTGTGACGCCCGTTCCTTGCGCGCGCGATCATGGCCAATTGATGCGCACGCGGCGTCCAGCCCTTTTGCGCAAACCAGGCTTGAAACCGGGCGGGCAGGACGGTCAGCATGGATGGCGACGCGGCTTGCATCGGTCAGGTTCGACCTTTCAGCCCTGGCCCCTAGCGGTCAAACACCAATAGGGTCGAGGTGGCGCTGGCATAGAGCCGACCCTCGGCATCGGTCAACTGGCCCTCGGCAAAGGCGGCGCGGCGACCCAGGCTCTTGATCGTTCCGGTGGCCGTAATCGGGCCCGTCGTGGCGGTCATGGCCTTGTGATAGGACACCTTTAATTCAAGCGTCGTATAGGCTTGGCCCGCCTTGAGCGCCGAATGCACAGCGCAGGCAAGGGCGGAGTCGAGCAAGGTTGCGGCATAACCGCCATGCACCGTGCCAATCGGGTTGAACACGTCCTCATCGGGCGTGCCACCAAACACCACCTTGCCCGCTTCCAGCGTGATCAGCTTAAACCCCAGGGTCTTGCCAATCCCGCGCTTATCGCCGCCCGCTCCAAACGCGGCCTGCAATTGTTCAAGCCCAGTCATTTCAGCGAGGGTCTTGGGCGCGGTGGTCATGGCGGGGTCCTTTTGAGCGAGTGGCCTGCCTCAACAAGCCGCCACTGACTTTAGAATGCATTTTTCAAATTTTCGAGCGTGTTATCCGAACGAAACCGTTAGACCTAGGCACAGCCTAAAGACACTAGGACCCCGCCTTGCCCGAACTGATCACCATTACCGATCCCGATGATCCGCGCATTGCCGCCTATCGGCATGTGCGCGAGCGTGATCTGGTTGGGCGTGAGGGCTTGTTCATAGCCGAGGGCGAGATTGTGGTCCGGGTTCTGGCCCGCGCGCCGCGCTTTCAGGTTCAGTCCCTGCTCTTGGCCGAGCGTCAGGCGCTAAGGCTGGCTGAGGTCTGGCAAGGTCTAGCTGACAGTGTGCCCGTCTATCAGGCAGGCCAGGCCGTGATGGATGCCATTGTCGGGTTTCCGATCCATCGCGGCATTCTGGCCCTAGGGCAAAAGCCGCCCCGGCTTGATCTCGACGCAGTCCTGACGGGGCTTGGGCCAAGCGCCTTGGTCGTGGGCTTAAGTGCGATTGCCAATACCGACAATATGGGCGGCATCATGCGCAATGCAGCCGCCTTTGGGGTGGATGCGGTGGTGCTGGATTCCGATTGCTGTGATCCGCTCTATCGCAAGGCCATCCGTGTCGCTGTGGGAGCCAGCCTCTTAGTGCCCTTTGTCCAATTGCCGCCGGGCGCCGATATGGTTGGTCAGTTTCAGGCGCATGGCTTTGAGACCTTGGCGCTTAGCCCGTCGGGCGAGGCCGAGCTGGGCGATCTTGCCCGCGCGCCGCGCTGCGCCATGCTGCTAGGGGCCGAGGGGCCGGGTCTTGGCGCGGACGTGCTAGGCCGCGCGCGCAGTGTGCGCATTCAAATGGCCGGCGGCTTTGACTCGCTCAATGTCGCCACCACCAGCGGCATTGTCCTGCACCATCTTAGCCGCGTGGCAGGTTTGGCGACCTAAAACCAAAAAAGGGCGGACCCGTTTGCACTGGCCCGCCCTCAATTTTGTCAGTTCCGGGTATCTGACCGAGGTCAGGTGCCCATGGACCTGTGCTTAGACAGCTTGCAGCTGGCCAGCGGACATCTTGCCGCTACGTTGATCCTTTTCGAGGACGTAGCTGACCGTTTGACCTTCGTTCAGCGAGCCGAGGCCCGCACGTTCGACGGCCGAAATGTGCACAAAAACGTCGTTGCCGCCGTCATTGGGCTGGATGAAGCCGAAGCCTTTTTGGCTGTTAAACCACTTCACGGTTCCAGTAGACATAGTAGACACCTTCAAG
>CANGCO010000069.1 GCA_947452365.1 Caulobacteraceae bacterium | reverse complement strand
GTCTTAAAAGTCTGATGGTCGGAGCGAGAGGATTCGAACCTCCGACCCTCTGGTCCCAAACCAGATGCGCTACCAGGCTGCGCTACGCTCCGTGCCTTCAGAGCGCGCTATGTGACACGCAATCGTCTGCGCCGCAATGGATACTGCGCACTAAAGTTCAATTGGTTTGCGCATCAGTTTGAACACGCCGCTACCGCGCACCAGATCGCGGCTACCCACCCGTACGCTAGCCTCGCAAAACGCCAGATCCTTGGTCTTGCGCGTCACAAGCCCCGTGCCCTGGACCCACTCGCCCGCCCGCGCCATGCTGAGGAAATCCACCGATAGATGGATGGTGACGCTGGCTGTGCCCGTGGCGCGGTGCACGGCCGTGGCCAAGAGGCCATCCAGAAACGAGGTCAGCATGCCGCCATGGACAATGCCCATGCCGTTACAATGGCGCGGCAGGGCAAAAAACGCGTGCTCGAAACCGGCCTCATCGACCTTGTGAAAATAGGGGCCATTATGGGTGGTATAGGGCCCGCGCGTGCGCGAGGCGATAAATCCGGGCGGCGGCGGTGGAACCTGATCTAACTCAGCCACCCTTAAAGATCCTGTGCTTGACCCGGTCACCGGGATAAATGCCAAGCTGGGCCGCCCGCCCGCCCGCAATCTCTAGCACCCCCAACACAACGCCGCCGGAGGGAATCGGAACCTCCGAATACGGAACGGCATTGCGGGCAATACTAACAATGCGTCCATCGGCGGCGATATAGAGAATGTCCAGAGGGATCAGGGTGTTTTTCATCCAAAAGGCGGTCTCTTGCGGGCGTTTAAAGTCAAACAGCATGCCCTTGTCCGGCCCGAGGCTTTTGCGAAACATCAGGCCCTGTTCGCGGCTGGCATCATTATCGGCAATCTCGACCTGAAAGGCGACAGGTCCAGTCGACGCCACAATCTCCAACCGCTCGACGCGCAGGCGCGTCTCAGCCTGCCCATGCCCGGCCAGACCCAGCCAGGCCACCGCCAATAGCGCCAAAAATCCGCGCCGTCTTAACTGCATCACGCCCATAACCATTCCCTCCAGCCCGCAGGCCTAATTGTCTCCTAGCCATACCCAAACGGGGTGAGATCGCCAAGGATATTGCGGGCGTGGGCAAGGTCGTTTTCGCGACCAGACACCGCAATTTTCAACCTTAGATAAATGGCAACCCACGGGCCTTTCAGCGAACATGATTGCCAAGCCGCTTGCATTTATAAACAAAATTGTTTATAATTTTGATTTGAACAGCCAAGAGTTCAAACGCTGGCTGGCGCAACAGGGCGCGACGTTCAAACCCGGCAAGGGATCGCATTTGAAAGTCGATCTCAAAGGCAAGCAATCCGTCCTGCCCATGCACACCACTGATCTAAAAAAATGGCACTCTTGAAGCGATCAAGAAACAATTGGGGCTAGGCTAAGAGGCACATCATGTTCAACTATCCCGTGACCCTAACCCATGACGAGGCCGATGGCGGGTTTGTCGTTACCTTTGCGGATATTCCAGAAGCCATTTGCCAGGGCGAAACCGTGGCTGAGGCCATGGTAGTGGCGCGCGCGGCTTTGGAAACAGCGCTAGACTTCTATTTCGACGACAAACGCGCTGTGCCCGCACCGTCCAAGGCCGCAGCAGGCCAAGCGGTGATTGGGTTAAGCGCCAGCCTCTCGGCCAAGGTCTTACTGCTGAACGAGATGATCTATCAAAATATCCGCCCTGCCGAACTGGCCCGCCGCCTCGGCACCCGACCTCAAGACGTCAACCGCCTGACCAATCTTCGCCACACCACCCGCATAGACAGCATTGCCACCGCGCTTGAAGCCATGGGCAAACATCTGGAGATAAGAGTGGTTTGAGGACTTGGTTTGGCTATGAGCGCCCCGGCAGTTCACCGCCTTGCCACCCCGCTCAGCTTCTCGACCGTGCGCATACCGCCAAGGCCAAGCATGCCAAACAGTAAGGTCAGGAGCGTGCCGACATCCAGCGCCTCCATGGGCACACCCGACCACTTCTGGACTAGGGGCGAGGCCATCGGCTTGATCAGGAAGGCATAGGCCAGGCCCAGCCCGCAGACCCAGCCGACAAAGGGTCGCCAGCCGCTGACAAGCAGGCTTGGATTGGCCGCCTCGGTCTGGTTGATTGCGGCCTGGGCCTTGGCCAGATCGGTATCGGCGGCCAATTGCGCCAGCTCGCCCGATTGTTGAACCTTGAGCATTTCAAGCTTTGCGGCATAGCGCTGGGCCGGATCGGGAATAACCCGGTCGATCAGCTTTGCGCCAATATCCATAATCGCGGTCAGGTCCATGGCTCACACCCGCATCAGATTAGCGGCAATCCGCCGGGCCCAGCCCTTGCCAAAGGTCTGCCAGGTCGCAAGCTCGGTCATCATGGCCAGGCGCGCGCCATTGAACCTAGCGACCAAGACGGCGGGGGCGAGGCCCTGGATCGCGGCCAGGCTGACCGGCCCCAGCACCCCGTCTTCGCCTGCACCCACCGCCCTTTGTAGGGTGCAGACCGCTGCATGGATGCCGCTATGCACCGCCATATCAAACAGATCAAACCGCACCGCCTCGGGCACGGCCTCACAGCCCGCAGGTCGCCAGTAATCGCGACGATAGATCGTCTTGGCCGCGTCTAGGGTCAGATTGCGACTATCAACCGCCGGATAGGCGCGCTTGGAAATGCCGTATCTAGTCTCACCGCCCCGGTCACGCGGATCGTTCACATAACCGCCCTCATGCGCCATCAGGGCCTCAAAAGCGTCGTCGAAAGTCATGAATAGGGCTCCGGCCATTGCTGAGCCAAAGCTTAGGCGTGATCTGGGAAGGGCGGATAAGTCGGTGGGGCGAACCCCAAAAAACAAAACGGCCCCCGTTCGGGAGCCGCTGTTTAGATTTGGCGTCAAACACACTGTGTTTAAGCCGCGCCGATGGTAGTCCCTAGGGGAGTCGAACCCCTCTCCCCAGATTGAAAATCTGGTGTCCTAACCGATAGACGAAGGGACCTCATCGACGGGAATGGCGATATATCCGCCTTCTTGACAGGGTGCAAGAGCGCTGTGCACGAATAATCAAATACGGGTGATTAAGTGCATTGGCGCGGGTCGGCCAGGTCGTCGATTTCAAGCTCTACGCCATTGCGACCGTTCCAGTCATCAGGCTTGAGTCGCCCGGCGACATGGACCAGAGCGCCCTTTTGCAACAGGGTCTGGCCAATGGGGCTGTCTTCGCTGCGCCAGGCCACGGCCTTGAGCTTTGCCCCGCGCTCATCGGCTAGGGTGCAACGCACATGCCCGCCGCGCAAGGATGAGGTATAATCGACCCTAAGGCTGGCGGCGGCAAACACCGGCTCTGGATTGCCCGGCCCAAACGGGGTTAGGCGCTGGAAATCATCATAAAGCGCGCGGCCCGCGCCGCCCGCAGAGACCAGGGCATCAATCTCGAACACATCGGCGGCCTCGGCTAGCTCGCGCTCGCCGCTCAAGCGCTCGTCCAGAAAGGCACGAAGTTCGGGGATAAGGTCTGGCCGTACGCTCAAGCCCGCCGCCATGGCATGGCCGCCGCCTGACACAAGCAGGCCCGCCTCATAGGCCCCCTGCACGGCGCGGCCCAGATTATAGCCCGCTTGCGAGCGGCCAGAGCCCTTGCCCATATTGGCCGGCCGATCAATGCCAATCACCATGACCGGCTTACGATACCGTTCGCGCAGGCGGCCGGCAACAATGCCAATCACGCCCGGATGCCAGCCATCGCCGGAGACCAGTATGACATTGGCGTCCGGATCAAAATTGCTGTCGCGCTCAATGCGCAGAACGGCCTCATCCAGCACCTCACGCTCGACCGCCTTGCGCTCGCCATTGAGCAGGTCCAGCTCCTGCGCCAATTGGCGGGCCTCTTCGGGATCGTCGGTGGATAACAGCCTTGCGCCAAGGTCAGAGCGCCCTACCCTGCCCCCGGCATTGATGCGCGGCCCCAAGATAAACCCGGCATGAAACACGCTAGCGGGTCCCTTGGCCCCGGCCACATCGAGCAGGGCTTTAAGACCCGGATTGGCCCAATTGGACATGACCTTAAGACCCTGGCTGGCCAAGGCGCGGTTAAAGCCGGTCAGGGCCGTGACATCGCAAATCGCCCCCATGGCCGCCAGATCCAGCCATTGGCGCAGATCTGGCTCCGAACGGCCCTCAAACAGACCCCGGCGGCGCGCCTCGCGGTTTAGGGCCGCGAGCAGCACAAACACCACGCCCGCTGCCGCCAAGACGCCCTGGCCAGAGCCGCAGCCCGGCCGATTGGGATTGACCACGGCGGCCGCCTTGGGCGGGTCTTCGCGCATGAGGTGGTGATCGATTACCACCACATCGAGGCCAATCTTGGTGGCTTCTTCGATGGCGTCATAGGCCGCCGCGCCACAATCGACCGTGATAACAAGCTCCGCACCTTGATCTTTCAGGCGGCGAAAGGCGATCGGGCTAGGGCCATAGCCCTCTAGGATACGGTCGGGCACATAGATGGGCAGGTCCTGGCCCATGGCCCGAAACCAACGCACCAGTTGGGCGGCGCTGGAAGCACCGTCGACGTCATAATCGGCAAAGACCGCCATTGGCCTTTGCTGCTCCAGGGCATCAATCAGGATGGTGGCGGCCAGATCCATATCCATAAAACTGGACGGATTGGGAAACAGGGCGCGCAAGGTTGGGTTCAGATAGGCCTCGGCCTGATCGCGGGCAATCCCGCGCGAGACCAGGGCGCGGGCTAAGGGCTCGCTTAGGCCCGACAATTGCTGCACATGACGCACGGCATCGGCATCAGCAGGCCGGGTGCGCCAGACCCGCCCTGTTAAGGATCGCCCAACGCCGAGAAAGCCTGCTGCGCCGCCGCTATAGGTCATGCTAGAGCGCGCGCTTCATCCGGATTTCCCGCACGGTCTGGGTCGAGGAATTCATCACAAGGGTGTGGGTATGGACAAAGCCGTTCTGAACCCGCACGCCATCAAGCAAGGCCCCCTTGGTCACGCCGGTGGCGGCAAAGATCGCATCGGCCCTTACCATTTCATGCAGGGTGTATTTGCGGTCCAGATCGGTAATGCCAAGGCGGGCCGCGCGGGCGCGCTCATCAGCATTGCGAAACACCAGACGGCCTTGAAACTGACCACCAACGCATTTTAGCGCAGCACACGCCAGAACACCTTCGGGCGCGCCGCCTTGGCCGACATACATATCCACGCCGGTCTCAGGGTCGGCCGTATTCATCACACCGGCGACATCGCCGTCCGTGATCAAATAAACCCGCGCGCCCACATCCCGCAGGCTGGCAATGATCTCTGCATGGCGCGGACGATCCAGAACACAGACCGTGATCTCAGAAGGCGCAACGCCCTTGGCCTTGGCCAGGGCCCGCACATTATCAGCTGGGCTCTTATCCAGATCGATCACGCCCTCGTCATAGCCGGGGCCGCAGGCAATCTTGTCCATATAGGTATCGGGCGCATTGAGCATGGTGCCCGCCGGGGCCCAAGCCATGACGGCTAGGGCATTGGCCATGGCCTTGGCGGTCAAGGTTGTCCCCTCAAGCGGGTCTAGCGCTATGTCGACGCGTGGGCCTTTGCCGGTCCCGACCTTTTCACCGATATACAGCATGGGGGCCTCATCGCGCTCGCCCTCGCCGATCACGATCACACCGTCAATATTGAGCTCATTCAAGGCAGTGCGCATGGCATCGACCGCGGCCTGGTCAGCCGCCTTTTCATCGCCGCGCCCGACCTCAGTCCAGGAGGCAATAGCCGCCGCTTCGGTGACGCGCACAGCGTCCATCAACAGGCTACGGTCCAGATTTTGCGAACTCATATTCAAGGTCTCCGAAATGGAATGAATCGAATCAATCAAGGTTAAAGGCGGGCGATCCGCAACAGCTTGGGGGCCTGTAGCATGGATGGAAGCCTAGCGATGCGCTCAAGCGCCTCAAACACGATAGATTCTGCTGTGGCATGGGTGGTCAGGACAATCGGCACACTGCCATCGGCCTGGGCGGACTTTTGTAAAAACCCGTCAATCGAGACCCCGGCTCCAGCCAAGGTCTCTGAGACGGCGGCAATCACGCCGGGCTGGTCCTTGACCCGCAGGCGGATAAACACCCGGCTGATGCGGTTGGCGGGATCAATGACGGGCGCAAATTTCAAGCCGCTGGCGGGCGATTGAAACACGGGCCTGCGCACAGCGGTCATCACATCGGCAATATCGGCCGCCACAGCCGCAGCCGTTGGCCCTGCCCCCGCACCGGGGCCTTGCAAAAAGATCCGGCCAATGCGGCGGCCTTCAATAAACAGGGCATTGAGCGAACCGCGCGTCTCGGCAAGCGGATGGCCAAACGGGGCAAGCGCCGGATGCACACGCACAGCCACAGCCTCGCCTTCGCGCACCGCCGAGGCGACCAACCGGATGCGATAGCCCAGATCATGCGCCAGCTTGATATCGTCCAGATCAACCTGATCAACGCCCTCAATCTCGGCCGAGGCAAAATCGGGCGCACAGCCAAAGGCAAGGGCGGCCAGTATGGTGATCTTATGGGCGGCATCAAAGCCGCCGATATCGGTAGTGGGATCAGCCTCGGCATAGCCCAGCCTCTGGGCCTCGGCCAGGACATCGCCAAAGGCGCTGCCCTTGGTCTCCATCTCGGTCAGGATGTAATTGCAGGTACCATTAAGGATACCGGCGACGCTGATCACGTCTTCGCCAACTAGGGCTTCGCGCAACATCTTGACGGCGGGTGTGCCGCCCATCACAGCGGCCTCAAACAAGAGCGGCACGCCCTTGGTCTCTGCAAGCGCTGCCAAGTGTGCGCCGTGTGAGGCGATCAGGGCCTTATTGGCCGTCACAACCGGCTTGCCCATGGCAAGCGCCGCCTCAACGGCCGCCTTGGCTGGCCCGTCAGAGCCGCCAATCAGCTCAACAAATAGGTCATTATCCGGCGACTTGGCCAGGGCAACCGGATCATCAAACCATTGCATGGCCGAGACATCAACGGGCCGATTGCGGGCGCGCGACCGCGCCGAAATGCCCGTGACCACGGCCCGCCCGCCCGCCGGGGCAAAGTCTGGCTCAGCATCGAGAAAACTCAACAGGCCGCCGCCCACTGTTCCAAGCCCGGCAACCCCGATACGCCAGGTTTTTCGATCTTCACTCATGTGTAGAGTCCCGGCGAATTGGCGGCCTTGGCGAGGATTTCATCGGCATTGGCGATGAACTTCTTCACATTGCGCGCCGCCTGACGGATGCGGTGTTCATTTTCAACCAGGCCGATGCGGACAAAACCCTCGCCATATTCGCCAAAGCCAACGCCTGGCGCAACCGCCACACCGGCCTCCTCGATCAGGAGCTTGGAAAACAGCATGGACCCAGCCTCGCGATAGGCTTCCGGGATCTGGGCCCAGGCAAACATTGAGGCAGGCGGCGCTGGAATGTCCCAGCCTGCGCCCTTCATCGATTTTACCAGTGTGTCGCGGCGGCCCTTATAGATGGCGCGGATCTCGTCAACACAGTCTTGCGGGCCATTGAGCGCCGCCGCCGCCGCCACCTGAATGGGGGTGAAGGCGCCATAGTCCAGATAGGACTTTACTCGCGCAAGCGCGGCGCACATGCGCGCATTGCCCACCACCATACCCACGCGCCAACCGGCCATGGCATAGGTCTTGGACAGGGAATTGATCTCGACAGCAATGTCCTTGGCACCCTCAACCTGCAAGATGGAGGGCGGCGGATTGTTTTCGAAATAGATTTCCGAATAGGCGATGTCCGACAAGACCAGCAGGTCGTGCTTTTTCGCCAGCGCAATCACGTCCTTGTAAAAGTCTAGGTCAACCCACTGGGCAGTCGGGTTGGACGGATAGCTGACAATCAAGACGCTGGGCGGCGGGGCCGAATGTTTTACCGCCCGGCTAATGCCAGCCAGATACTCTTCCGGAGACAAGGCTGGGACATGGCGGATAACACCGCCGGCCATGATGAAACCATAGGCATGGATCGGATAGGCCGGGTTTGGACAGATAATGACATCGCCCGGCGCGGTCAGGGCCTGGGCCAGATTGGCAAAGCCCTCCTTAGAGCCGAGGGTGGCAATGACTTCAGTATCGGGGTTCAGCTTGACGCCATAACGGCGATCATAATAGCCCGCCATGGCCTTACGCAGGCCGCTAATACCCTTAGAGGCTGAATAGCGCCCAGTGCGCGGCGCGCGCGCCGTCTCAACCAGTTTTTCGATAATGTGCGGCGGGGTCGGCATGTCGGGATTGCCCATGCCAAAATCGATAATGTCCGTGCCTTCTGCCCGAAGCCGCGCCTTGATGCGATTGACTTCTTCGAAGACATAGGGCGGCAGGCGGCGGATTCGGTGAAATTCAGGTATCTTGGTCATGGTCACGGCCCCTCCGAGGGGCGAAAAATCAGTGTCATTCTTATACGAAGGCCATCCCATAGCGGGCCGAAGCAATCGCAGGCTCAAGACAGATTTCGCCCCCGGCGCCTATTGTGGCGGCGGAGGCGGCGTAGCTCGCTCACGCAATGCCTTGGCAAAGGCTTCGCTGTCTTGCCGGCTCATGGCGGGGGTCGCATCACCAGGCTTGATCGCAGCCCGCGCCCGCGCCTTTTCCGCAAAACCTTCAGCATCGAACAGCGAGGCCGGATTGGCCTCAGCCATGGTTTCGATCACCGACTTATCACGTAGGGTAATGACAACCGCCTTGCGCCATTCGCCCGGGGCCCGCACATCAGTCGGGGCGGCTGGGATATTGGCGAAACGCGGAAAGGCCAGATTGGCGCGGGCAGCCGATGTAACATCGCCCGCAATCGGCGAAGTAGCGTCAACGGGCTTGGTTTGATAAGGGCTAAGTTGCGCGCAGCCGACTGCCGTCGCAGACAACCCCATGATCAGGGCATAGCGGAAAAACCGGCTTGGTTGCAAACAATGTGCCCAGGGCATGAAAAACCAGACGTTCAACACTCTATCTTTCTATGGTCTTATGCGATGATGAACCAAAGCGAAAGTGCGTCCATCCCTGAATAGTCATTCGGGCGAAAGTTTGGACCATGATTGGGAGGAGAAACAGGCATGGCTCTCGAGGTAAAACCCGCAAAAAGTGCAAAGCCTGCCAAGGCAAAACCCAAGGCTGCCAAGGCTCTGGCCGATGCCAATGGCCCAAAGGGCGTCAAAAAAACAACCAAGGCTGCCAAACCTGACAAGCTTAAGACCGCCAAGCCCAAACCAACCAAGCTGAAGACCGCCAGGTCCGATCAGGCCCAGACGGAAGCGCAGACCGCGCCGCCACCGCAAAAACCGGTGCATGATTCGAGCATATTGACCGATGCGACCGCCATGCTGAGCGATGCCCAGCGCTTGGCCTTGGAAAGCCTGTCCATGAATCTGGCCAAGGCGGCCATAACCGCGCAGGGGGCCATTGCCGAGGCCGCCCTGCAACAGGCCGAGCAGTCGCCGACCCTTAATCCCGACCCCTTCCATGTCACCCCGGCCCTGACCGAGGTGTTTGGCAAATTGGCCTCCCAACCTGACCGGCTGATGCGCGCTCAAGCCGACCTTTACAGCCGTTATGCAGACCTTTGGCAGGCCACAACCCGGCGCATGAGCCAGCAGGCCAGCGACCCTGTGGTTCAACCGACCAAGGGCGACAAAAGGTTTAATGACCCAGACTGGACCGACAACCCCGCCTTTGATGCGATCAAGCAGTCCTATCTTTTGACCTCGAACTGGCTCAATGACCTCGTTTCCAATGTCGAGGATGTGGATCCGACCACCAAGCGCCGCGTCGAATTCTTCATGAAGATGATGACCGACGCCATCTCACCGACCAATTTCCTAATGTCCAATCCCGCCGCCTTGCGCGAACTGGTCGAGAGCCGCGGCGATAGTCTGGTCAAGGGCATGGAGCATTTTGCCGCTGATCTGGCCCGCGGCGGCGGCAAACTCGCCATCAGCCAGACGGACGCTGAGCAATTTGTCGTGGGCGAGAATGTCGCCACGGCGCCAGGCAAGGTGGTTTATCAAAACGATATCCTGCAGCTCTTACAGTTTTCGCCCACGACCAAGACGGTTTACGAGATCCCGCTGCTAATCTTTCCACCCTGGATCAATAAGTTCTACATCATGGACCTGCGGCCCGAAAATTCGCTGATCCGCTGGCTGACAGGTCAGGGCTTTACCGTGTTTGTCGCCAGCTGGGTCAATCCGGACGCCAAACTGGCCCAAAAATCCTTCGAAGATTATATGTATGAAGGCATTTACGACGCCACCGCCCAGGTGATGAAGCAGTGCGACGTGAGCAAGGTCAATGTCGTCGGCTATTGCATTGGCGGCACGCTTTTGGCCTGCACCCTGGCCCATATGGCCGCCAAGGGCGACACACGTATTAATGCCGCCACAACCTTTGCTGCCCAACAGGACTTTACCGAGGCGGGCGATCTTAGCCTGTTTACCGACGAGGCCTGGCTGCAAGATATTGAAAGCCGCATTGATCAGGCCGGCGGCGTCCTGTCGGGCCAGTCCATGGCCGACACGTTTAATTCTCTGCGCTCCAATGACCTGATCTGGAGCTTTTTCGTAAGCAATTATCTGATGGGCAAGGATCCCAAACCGTTTGACCTTCTGTTCTGGAACTCCGACCAGACCCGGATGCCCAAGACCCTACACATGTTCTATTTGCGCAATTTTTATAAGGACAATCTTTTGTCCAAGGGCGAGCTGGTCTTGGGTGGCGAGACCCTGGACATGAGCAGGATCAAGATCCCGGTCTATGTCCAATCGTCCAAGGACGATCATATTGTGCCCTATCGCTCGGCCTATCGCGGTGCGCGGCTGTATGGCGGCCAAACCACCTTTACCATGGCGGGGTCTGGCCATATTGCCGGGGTGATCAATCCCCCCTCGGCGAAAAAGTATCAGCACTGGACCAATGCCCACCTACCCGAAAAAGTCGAGGCTTGGCTTGCCGAGGCGGTTGAACACCCAGGATCTTGGTGGGAACACTGGGCCGCTTGGCTATCCGAAAAATCGGGCGCTCAGGTCCCTGCGCGTGACCCGGCCAAGGGGCCACTAAAACCGATCGAGGATGCGCCTGGATCGTTTGTGAAGGTCCGCAGCTAGCCGCCCCCTCCACCGCTTCGCGGCCCCCCTCCCCCAGAGGGGGAGGATTAAGAAAGCAAATCTTCCCCCTCTGGGGGAAGTACCGGCAAGGCCGGGGATGGGGGCCAACAGCTAGATCAGGCCTTCGCCCTCATCCAAACCCAGCATCAGGTTTAAGTTCTGCACCGCCGCGCCAGACGCGCCCTTGCCAAGATTGTCCAGCAGGGCCACTAGCCGGGCCTGACCCTTGGCGGCATTGCCAAACACATAGAGCTTCATCTGGTTGGTGCCATTCAAGCCTTCGGGATCGAGGGTCTTGACCGAAGCCGCCTCTTGCAAAGACGCCACCTTAACGAAGCGAGAACCGGCATAGGCCGCGGCCAAGGCTTGATGCAATTGCGCAAGCGTCGGCAGGCCCGGCATGGCCCAAAGCTGAAGTGGCACCTCAACAATCATGCCCTGGGCATAGCGACCGACCGCGGGTGCAAACAAGGGCGTGCCGACAAGTCCCGCATGCACCTGCATCTCGTCGACATGCTTGTGCTCAAGGCCCATGGCATAGATGCGATAGGCATCACGGGTAAAGCTCACCGCCGCCTCGTCCTCGAACTCCGCAATCATGGCCTTGCCGCCACCGCTATAGCCCGAGACGGCGTTGACCGTCACAGGCCAATCGGCCGGGACCAGTCCCGCCTCGATCAGGGGCCGCATCAAGCCGATAAATCCAGTCGGATAACAGCCGGGGTTGGAGACCCTCAAGGCGGCAGCAATCGCTGCGCGCTGTCCGGCCCCCATCTCGGCAAAGCCATAAGTCCAGTCGGGCGCCGTGCGATAGGCGGTGGAGGCATCAATCACTCGCGTCCTGGTATTTTCGATCATGCCCACGGCCTCGCGCGCCGCCTCATCGGGCAGGCACAAGATCACCGCATCGGCCCGGTTCAGCGCTTCGCGCCGAGCACTCGCATCCTTACGATGCGCCTCGCTCAAGGAAATCAAGGACAGATCGGTTCGGCCCGCAAGGCGCGCACGAATCTGCAAGCCAGTCGTCCCAACCTCGCCGTCAATAAACACCTGATGGGTCATGATCTCTTCTTTCAAAACAGAAAAAAGGCGCCTCGGAAAACCGAAGCGCCCTTTTGACGGCCCAAAGGCAGCCTAGTCTTAACGCTTGGAGAACTGGAAGCTACGACGGGCCTTGGCCTTGCCGTACTTCTTACGTTCAACAACGCGGCTATCGCGGGTCAGAAAGCCATGCGGCTTCAAGAGGGTCCGCAGGCCGGGTTCGTAATAGGTCAGGGCCTTGGACAGGCCGTGACGCACAGCGCCCGCTTGGCCAGACAGGCCCGAACCCTCAACCGTCACCACCACATCAAACTGACCCAAACGGTCGGTCACTTGCAGAGGCTGGGCAATCATCATGCGCAGCACAGGGCGAGCAAAATAGATAGACTGGTCACGGCCATTGACCGTGATCGTACCCTTGCCGGGCTTGATCCAGACGCGGGCAATGGCGTTCTTGCGCTTGCCGGTGGCATAGGCGCGGCCCTGGGCATCGATCTTGGGCTGAACCGGGGCTTCGACCGGGTTCGAGGACAAG
>CANGCO010000068.1 GCA_947452365.1 Caulobacteraceae bacterium | reverse complement strand
TGAGTTTAAGAGGAAGGTTTGCCGATGTCTCTCGTGCCTTTTGATGATCGCGATGGCTGGATCTGGCTTGACGGGGAATTTGTACCCTGGCGCGAGGCAAAGGTACACGTACTGACCCATGCCCTGCATTATGCCTCGGCCGTGTTCGAGGGCGAGCGGATGTATGGCGGCGAAATCTATATGTTGACCGAACATACCCAGCGCCTCTTTCGGTCGGCCGAATTACTCGACTTTGAGATCCCCTATACGGTGGCCCAGATCGATCAGGCCTGCAAGGAGACCTGTGCGCGCAACGGCCTGACCGATGCCTATTTGCGGCCCCTGGCTTGGCGCGGCTCGGAAGTGATGGGGGTGTCCGCCCAGTCGACAAAGATCCATGTCGCCATCGCCGCCTGGGAATGGCCCAGCTATTTCAAGCCCGAAGAAAAGGCCAAGGGTATTCGTCTGGGCCGGGCCAAGTATCGCCGCCCCTCCCCAGAAACCGCCCCAACCGCGTCCAAGGCGGCGGGTCTTTATATGATCTGCACCATTTCCAAGCATATTGCCGAGCGTGAGGGCTATGCCGATGCCCTGATGCTGGACTATCGCGGCTATGTCGCCGAGGCCACGGGGGCCAATATCTTCCTGGTGCGCGATGGCGTGATCCACACGCCCAAGCCCGACTGTTTCCTTGACGGTCTGACCCGGCAATCGGTGATTAAGCTGGCCCGCGCCCGCGGTTTTGAGGTGGTGGAACGCCACATCCTCGAAGAAGAACTGCCCACCTTTAGCGAGGTCTTCATCTGCGGCACCGCCGCCGAGGTCACGCCTGTGGCCGAGATTGGCGAATTTACCTATCAGCCTGGTAATATCTCCCTGTCCCTTATGGACGACTATGCCCGCATGGTTCGGCGCGAGCCCTTGTCGGTCTCTGTCTAGACCTTTTATCTAGGCCAAGGGCTTGGCGGTCTGGTTCCAGATCGCATCAAGCCCTTGGCGATAGGTCGGATAGGCCGGTTTCCAGCCCAGTTCCTGTTTGGCTAGGGCATTGGAAACCCGCTTGTTCTCGGCATAGAACCGCTTGGCCATGGGCGATAGGGTCTCAATCCCAACCTCTGGCGGCAGGGCTAGGCCCGCTAGCCTAGCGGCATAGGCGATCACGTCCTGGGGCGGGGCCGGTTCATCGTCGCACAGATTATAGATGCCGCCCGCTCTTGGCCTAGCGATCGAGGCGGCAAGGCCACTGGCAATATCCTCGACATGGATGCGCGAGAACACCTGGCCCGGCTTGATCACGCGCCTTGCATCACCAGTTCTTAGGCGGTCAAAAGCTGAACGGCCGGGGCCATATATGCCGGGCAGGCGAAACACCATGACGCTGAGGCCCATGCCTTGGCCCACTTGCAACCAGTCGCGCTCGGCCCCGACCCGGCGCGCGCCCTCGGGCGAGCTGGCGCGCAAGGGGCTGTTTTCAAACACCCAGCGGCCGCCCTGATCACCATAGACCCCGGTGGTGGAAACATAGCCAATCCAGTCAGGAAAGGCCCCGCTTCGGGCTAGGCCCGGGACAATTTGCTGTAGGGCCGGGCAGCCCTCGGGGCCCGGCGGAGCTGTGATCAGTATGGCCTTGGCCCGGCCCATGGCCTCTGCCATAGCGTCTGGGTCCGCGGGATTGACTGGGGTGATTTTGAGGTGGGTTAGGGCGGCGGCCTTGTCTTGGGTCCGCGCGGTCGCCGACACGGCCCAGCCCTTGGCCTGCATCCGCCGTGCGAGGGCCTGACCACTAAAGCCCAGACCATAGATGAACAGTTCCGGTGTCACGCGCGGCCCTCTTGCCCGGCCACAAGGCTTATCAGGACGTGGCCGGGTGTCTAGGCCACGGGCAAGGCCTAGGCTTGAAAAACGCCGTCCAACCTATTAAGTTACATGTAACGAACTGGAGGCTATCAGCATGGTCACAGCAAGCCCATCAGGGTCTTCGCGCGACAAGGTGCGCGCCTATCGCCTGCGTCAGCGCGCCTTGGGACTTAGGCCGGTTCAGATCTGGGTACCGGATGTGCGGGCTCAGACGTTTAAAGCCGAGGCCCACCGCCAGTCTCTCGCCGTCGGGATCGCGACCGCTCAGGCCCTTGCCGATCAGGCTTTTATTGACGCTGTTTCGGATCTTGATGAGGCATGAGGCGCGGCGAAATCTGGACGGTTTCTGGCGGCGGTGATTATGCGGGTAAGCCAAGGCCGGTGGTGATCATTCAGGACGACAGTTTTGATGCCACCTTGTCCGTGACGGTCTGCGCCTTCACCACGGATGAGACTGAGGCACCGCTGTTTCGACTGACTGTCCTGCCCAATCCGCGCAATGGTCTTCGCCAAGCCAGCCGCCTCATGGTCGATAAGATCACGACCGTGGCCAAGTCCAAACTGGGCGCACGGATCGGGCAACTGGATGTGCCCGATCTTGTGCGGCTCAATCAGGCCATGCTGGTTTTTTTGGGGCTGACCGTATCGCCTAGCGCGCGCTAGCCCAACAGCGCGGTGACCGCCGCCCGGGCCGCGGCGCCCAGTTCTGGATGCTCTAGGGCCATGGCGACATTGGCGCGTAACAGACCGATCTTGTCGCCGCAGTCATAGGTCACGCCGTCATATTCCAGCGCATGAAAGTCTTGGGTCTTGAGCAGGCTCAGCATCGAATCGGTCAGCTGAATCTCGCCGCCCGCGCCCTTGCCCTGCTCGGCTAAGAGGTCAAAGATTTCAGGCTGAAGGATATAGCGGCCCGATATGAATAGGTTGGACGGCTCTGTGCCCTTTGGCGGCTTTTCGACCATACCGGTCATGCGGTTGAGCCGGCCGTCTTGGCCGTCGAGCGCGACAATCCCGTATTGATGCGCTTGGCCTTCGGGGCAGGGCTCGACAACGACAATATTGCCGCCGGTTTGATTATAGGCGGCCATGGCCTGGCCCATGGCGGGCACCTTGGCCGACATTACCATGTCGGGCAGCATGACAGCAAAGGGCTCGTCGCCAATAATATCGCGCGCGCACCAGACCGCATGACCCAGCCCAAGCGGGGCCATTTGGCGCACAAAACTCATCTCGCCAGGGCGTGGCAACTCATCGCGCAATTGCTTGAGGATGTCATGCTTGCCCTTGGCCTCAAGCTGGGCCTCCAGTTCGATCTGGTGATCGAAATAGTCCTCGATCGCGCCCTTGGCCCGGCCCGTGACAAACACAAAATGCTCAATCCCAGCGGCCCGGCCCTCGGCAACAATATAGGACAAGATCGGCCGATCCAGAACATTGAGCAGTTCCTTGGGCGTCACCTTGGTGCCCGGCAGGATGCGCGTGCCTAGGCCAGCGACCGGCAATACGGCTTTACGAACGGGTTTCATGCAGGCTCCGCAAAAGGGCAGCAATAGGTGTTAAGACTAGCCTTTATTCGACTGTCACCGACTTGGCCAGATTTCTTGGCTGGTCGACATCGGCGCCTTTTTGCACGGCGACAAAATAGGCCAGCATCTGGATTGGCGCGGACATGATTAAGGGCGTGATTAGGGGGTCGCTTGACGGGGCAATCACGACCCGCGCGCCTTGGGGGGCATGGGCCGCCCCAGCTTCGTCGGTAAACAAGATCACCCGGCCGCCGCGCGCTATGACCTCGGACATGTTGGAGGCGGTCTTTTCGAAAAAGCTGTCCTGCGGAGCAATTATAATCACTGGGGTGGATTCATCGACTAGGGCAATCGGCCCGTGCTTGAGCTCGCCCGCCGCATAGCCTTCGGCATGAATATAGCTGATTTCTTTCAGCTTAAGCGCGCCCTCCATAGCCATGGGGAACATGGGGCCACGACCCAGATAGAGCACATCGCGGGCCTTGGCGGTATCAATGGCCAGGCTGCGCACCGCATCTTCCGTCTGTAGCGAGGCTGCAATCAGACGCGGGGCTTCCAAAAGGACCTTGACCAAGCGGGTCTCTTCGGCCGCGTCAATCCTACCCCTTTGTACAGCGGCGGTGACGGCAAGCGCGGTCAGGGCTGTGATCTGGGCGGTAAAGGCCTTGGTCGAGGCCACGCCGATTTCCGGACCAGCATGGGTGGGCCAAAGAAAATCAGCCTCCCGCGCCATGGTCGATTCATGCGAGTTCACAAGCGCTGCCGTGCGAAGGCCCCCCGCCTTACACCAGCGTAAAGCGGCCAAGGTATCGGCGGTCTCGCCCGACTGGGACACGGCAACGGCTAGGGTGGTGGCGCGCAGAGCCGGCTGGCGATAGCGAAACTCTGAGGCGATCTCGACATCGCAGGGCAGGTCGGCCAATTGCTCAAACAAATAGCGCGCAATCTGGGCGGCATAGGAGGCTGTGCCGCAGGCGACAATCTGGATGCGCTCGACACTGGCAAAATCCAGCCCTTCGGTCGGTATGGCGCGGCTGGTCAGGGCATCGACATAGGCGCCCAAGGTGCGCTGGCAGCTTTCGGGCTGCTCATGGATTTCCTTCTCCATAAAGTGGCGGTAATTGCCCTTCTCGACCAGGGCGGCCGAGGCCGACACAATCTTGATCGGCCGGTCAACCGCTGTGCCCTCGGCATCGAAAATCTGGGCGCGGTCATGATCGATAACGACAAAATCGCCCTCATCCAGATAGGAGATCTTATTGGTAAAGGGTCCGACCGCTAGGGCGTCCGAGCCGATAAACATCTCGCCGACCCCATGGCCGACCACCAGGGGACTGCCGCGTCGGGCGCCCATAATCTGGTTGTTTTCGCCCGCCACCAGCACCGCCAAGGCAAAGGCCCCGGTCAATTGATCTAGCGTGTTTTTCAAGGCCGCAATTGGGCTATCGCCCAGACCCAGTTGGCGATCGATCAGATGGGCAATCACTTCGGTATCGGTATCGCTCTCAAACACCCGGCCCTGATGGATCAGGCTGGCCTTTAGTTCAGCGAAGTTTTCGATAATGCCGTTATGGACTAGGGTTACGCGACCGGCTGTATGGGGGTGGGCATTGCGCTCATTGGGCACGCCATGTGTGGCCCAGCGCGTATGGCCAATCCCGACAAGGCCGCTCAGGGGCTCGCTCAAAAGCTTGTCTTCGAGCGCCCTTATCTTGCCCTTGGCCCGGCGGCGCTCGACCTTGCCGCCTTCGATCGTGGCAATGCCGGCTGAGTCATAGCCGCGATATTCCAGCCGCTTAAGGCTATCAATCAGGCGAGGGGAGACGGCCTGATTGCCGACAATACCGATGATACCGCACATACTGGCTCTGACGCTCCGGGTGCGCCCTGCAAGAATCAGGGCAGCAGGTTTTACCTCGGCTGTGATTATGGTCTAGAAGTGGCCATCTTGCCGCGATAAAGCGGTATCTAGCATTTGGCGGCGGTTTTGCACGTCACACTGCATTTCTGATCATTTCTTGGGTCTTGACCTTCATGTCTAAGCGCACCTATTTCGGCACCGACGGTATTCGCGGCCAGGCTAATCAGCATCCCATGACTGCCGAGGTCGCGCTTCGCGTCGGGCTGGCGGCAGGCAAGGTGTTCCATCGCGGCGGCGATCGGCGCCATTTGGTCGTGATCGGCAAGGATACGCGCCTGTCCGGCTATATGATTGAGCCAGCCCTGGTCGCGGGCTTTGCCAGTGTCGGCATGGATGTGCGCCTGTTTGGGCCCTTACCGACACCGGCCGTGGCCATGATGACCCGCTCCATGCGCGCCGATCTTGGCGTAATGATCTCGGCCTCGCACAATAATTTTGCCGATAATGGCATTAAGTTGTTTGGCCCCGACGGCTATAAATTATCCGATGCCCACGAACTGCAGATCGAGGCCCTGATGGATGAGGGCCTGCAAGAGGGCTTGGCCGAGCCGCGCGCGCTGGGCCGGGTCAAGCGCATTGATGATGCCCAGGCCCGCTATGTTGAAATCATCAAGGCGACCTTCCCGCGCAATCTCAGCCTGTCGGGCATGCGCGTCGTGATCGATTGCGCCAATGGCGCGGCCTATAAGGTTGCACCGACCGCGCTTTATGAACTCGGTGCCGAGGTGATCGAGGTCGGGATCTCGCCGGACGGTACGAATATCAATGAGGAATGCGGCTCGACCTATCCTGGGGCCATGGCCAATGCGGTACGGGAATATCGGGCCGATATCGGCATTGCCCTGGACGGCGACGCCGACCGTCTGGTGATCTGCGACGAACGCGGCCAGGTGGTCGATGGCGACCAGATCATGGCGATTATTGCCGGGGCCTGGGCGGCTCAGGACCGGCTAGCCGGGGGCGGGGTGGTGGCCACCGTCATGTCCAATCTGGGGCTGGAGCGGTTTATGGCCGCGCGGGGCCTAACCCTAGAGCGCACGCCGGTTGGCGACCGCAGTGTCATGGCGCGAATGCGGGATGGCGGCTTTAATCTGGGCGGCGAGCAGTCTGGCCATGTGATCTTGTCGGATTTCTCCACCACGGGCGATGGCATGATCGCCGCCTTACAGGTGCTGGCCGTGCTGGTCGCAGCGCAAAAGCCCATGAGCAGCCTAGCCCGCCAGTTCGAGCCTGTGCCGCAAATCCTGAAGAATGTGCGCTTCTCCTCGGGTCAGCCGCTGGAAAATGCCAAGGTCCAACAGGCCATTGCCGACGGGGCCTCTAGCCTCAAGGGCTCTGGCCGGGTTCTGGTCAGGGCCTCGGGCACCGAGCCCCTGATCCGGGTCATGGCCGAGGGCGATGATGATCGTCAGGTCGCCAAGGTGGTGGATAGTATTGTCGCTGCGGTTAAGGCCGCTACCGCCGCCTAGCTCTTGGCCCCCTTGGCCAGGATCGCAAGCGCACTGTCCTGACAGGCCTTGGTGGCGGCGATCAGCATCTGGCCGCCTGTGTCTTGCGGCCTTGGGCCAATGGTCTGGCCGCGCCAGTTGGTGACAAGGCCGCCTGCGCCCTCAATCACCGGAATGGCCGCATCAATATCCCAGGCCTTTAGCCCGGTCTCTAGGACCAGATCCATCGTGCCTAGGGCGACCATGGCATAGGCATAGGCATCACAGCCCATCCGCGCCAGACGACTGGCGCTGCGCAGATCACTCCAGGCCTCGGCCTCGCTTAAGTCAAACAGGCCAGTATCTGTGGTGGCAATAATGGCATCGGCTAGTTTTGGGCAGGCGCGAACCTTTAGCGGTGTGACCGTGTCGCCCTTGATCAGGCGTGAGCCCAGGGCCTGAGAGCCGACAAAGCTCTCACCCAAAAACGACTGACCGATCAGGCCCAGAACCGGGCGGCCCATATGGCGCAGGCCGATCAAGGTGGTCCAGACTGGCAGGCCCGCGACAAAGGCGCGTGTCCCGTCAATCGGGTCGAGCACCCAGACAAATTCCGCATCGGGCCGGTCCTCGCCATATTCCTCGCCAATCACGCCATGGTCTGGATAATGCTTGGCGATCAGGGCGCGAATGGCCGCTTCAGCCCCCTTGTCCGCCTCGGTGACCGGATCAAACGCGCCTAGGCTGGCCTTGTTTTCCAGCCCGTGATCGGCGCGGAATAGCGGCAAGATCACCTCACCGGCGGCGGCATGGAGTTCCAGGATGAAGGCGTCGAGGGCCTGAAGGTGATTTTTCGCAAGCTGGGTCATGGTTCAAGGCTTAACTGCCCAAACGGGCCTTGAAAAGGTCTTGCGAGCTTGATCTATGCAGAGCCTTGCGTTGCGCGACTCTCGCGGGGCGTACAGGATGGACTTATGACTGGCCGTAAGGTTTCCCTGCAGCAAGATCTGGCCTGGCGGCTCGAGGCCTTGGGCTATGACCTGTTCACCGCCCTGTTTCGGCTGTTGCCCACGGATGCCGCATCGGCCTTTGGCGGCGGATTTTTGCGCCTGTTTGGGCCCTTGAGCGGCGCCCACAAGGTGGCGGACCGCAATCTGCGCCTGGCTTTTCCCGATATGGCTGAGGCGGAGCGGTTGCGGATACTGGGCGCGCAATGGGAGGGGCTGGGTCGGTCGTTTGCCGAGTTTTCGCTCATGGACCGTATCCTGCCCTCTACGGGCCGGGTCGAGGTGGTCAATATTGAGCGTTTGCAGCAAATCGCCCGCGAAAAACTGCCCGTTGTGTTTGTCTCTGGCCACTTGTCCAATTGGGAGGTCATGCCCGCCGCCATTGTCGATTGCGGCGTGATTTGCCAGATGACCTATCGCGCCGCCAATAATCCTTATGTCGATGAGCGCATTAAAAAGAGCCGGTTTCGCTATGGGGTGCGCTTGTTCGCCCCCAAGGGCGGCGACGGCGCGCGTGAATTACTCGAGGCCATGGGCCGGGGCGAGTCTGTGGCCCTGATGAATGATCAAAAATTCAATGGCGGGGTCGCCGCGCCGTTTTTTGGCCATCTGGCCCATACCGCGCCGGGGCCAACCCGCCTAGCCTTGCGCTTTGGCGCCGTGTTGCAGCCCATGTCAGTGCAGCGGACCAAGGGCGCGCGGTTTCGGGTCATTGTTCACGACCCCATCGCGGTGCCCAATACTGGCGACCGCACCGCCGATATCGAGGCAGGCGTGCGTCTGGTCAATGCCTTTATGGAAGAGCGGATTCGCGAGCGGCCCGAGGAATGGTTCTGGGTACATAAGCGCTGGTCCAACCAGGCCTATGACAGCCTAAAAGCTTAAGGCTTTGGATTGCGGTCCTGCCACCGGGTCAGGGCTTGTTGCGGTCCGGCAAAGGCTTCCTGATTAATCGGGTCCCAATAGCGCAGGGCCTCGAGAGGAATCTTGGCCCCGGTCACGGCGCAAAGCACAAACGCCCCAGCCTTCAGCACGGCATATTCGCCGTCGCCATAATGCAGGACGGCGGGCTCATTGGGCTTGGAAGCCGAATTGCGATCAAAGGCGTTCATATAGCCCTTATAAGCCTTTGTCTGGTCAAGGTCTAGAACAGGCTACCTTGATCGGTAGCTGCGGGCTTGCGTGCAGCCGGTTTGGTCGGCTGTGAGTTGGACGCACCGTCCGTGACCACAGCACTGCGTTCCTGCTGACCGGCAAACACCAGATGGATGGTTTCGCCATTGGCCAGGTCGCTGGCTTGGCGGGCTAGGCGGCCATCGCCCTTGCGTATTCGCGCAAAGCCCCGGGCGAGCGGCCGGTCTGGATCGAGCGAAACGCGCAGCTTTTCCAAGCCCACGAGCCGCTCGCCCGCTAAGGCCAAGCGCCGCTCGACCGCATTGCCAAGCCTGAGCGCAAGCTCGGGCAGGCGTGCGCGGCGCTTGGCCTGATCGGTTGTACGACCAATGGCCAGATCCAGCCTGCCGGACAGGTCGCCAAGGCGTTCAGCCTTGACCTGGCCTGGCCGCTCCAGCAGGGCCGGGGCGAGGCGTCCGGCAATGGCCATAAAGGCGCGGTCATGGGTATTGGTATTGCGCTCGAGCCCGGAATTTAGCCGCCCCGCCGCCCCGTCAAACCTTTGGCTGGCAAGGGCAAGCAGGTCGGCTGGCCTTGGCAGGCCCCGCGCCGTGGCAGCCAGATTGACGCGTCGATCCTCCAAAACACGGCTACCGGCGCGGGTTAAGCGCTTGTCTAGATCGAGTATACCCGACCGCAACTCGGCCAGTACGGGACTGGCGATTTCGGCCGCGGCCGTCGGTGTTGGGGCGCGGCGGTCAGAGACATAATCGATCAAGGTGGTGTCGGTCTCGTGACCCACGGCTGAAATCAGGGGAATCTTGCTGGCCGCCACGGCCCGCGCGAGGGCCTCATCATTGAAGGCCCATAAGTCCTCGACCGAGCCGCCGCCGCGCGCGACAATCAGCACATCTGGGCGGGGTATTATGCCGCCGGGGACAAGGGCGTTAAAGCCTTCAATCGCGGCAATCACCTGGGGGGCTGCCTGATCGCCTTGGACCACTACGGGCCAGACCAAGACATGACAGGGCCAGCGCTCGCGGATGCGGTGCAATATGTCGCGAATCACAGCGCCGGTTGGGCTGGTAATCACCCCGATCACGGCGGGCATGGTCGGCAGGGGCTGTTTACGTTCGGCCGCGAACAGGCCTTCGCCTTGAAGCCTAGCTTTTAGCCGCTCAAGCTGGGCCAGCAGGGCACCAATGCCCGCAGGCTCTAGGCTCTCGATCACGATCTGGTATTTGGACGAGGCTGGGAAGGTGGTGATCTTGCCGGTGGCAATCACTTCCAGCCCCTGTTCGGGCTGACAGGCCAGGCCGCGCACCACGCCCTTCCAGATCACACCATCAATCGCGGCCTTGTCATCCTTGAGGGTCAGATAGACATGGCCCGAACTATGGCGCGTGACCTTGGACACCTCGCCGCGCAGCCGCACATGACCATAGGCATCCTCGAGCGTGCGCTTGAGGGCAAAGGCCAGTTCCGAGACCGAAAAGGCGCTGGCATTGGTAGAAGACTGATCCATGCCCCGACTATAGCGGCCTTGACTGGCCGCTGGCAAAGGCTTGGTGTCGGCGGCTTCAGGTCTCGCGTTCAGGACCTTGCCTCAAAACCACGTTAAAGCGACACGCCTTGTCGGCATAGGCAGCGGCACCTTGGCACATGCCGTTAAGGAGCACGTTGAGGTCATCATCTAGACGAGTAAGATCAAGATGATAGATGGGCTCATGATGCGCGACCCGATTGCGTATTTCCAAAACCCTGCCGTTCAGTTCAAAAATTTGATGCCGTGTATGGCTCCTCGAATAGGGAAAAACTTTTTGCAGATTATCTGGCCATCCAAACATTCGACTATAGCGCTGTGCAAACATAGCCACCCAAAAGCCTGCGGAAAGGTCGGCTACAATCATATCCGTGGTTGGAAGGTCTAGGCCGCGTCGTCTTTTTTGGCGCAAGACTGAAGTCCGCAGGCGGTCTAGGTCAGACTTTCGCAACTGGCTGAGCACAGGGCGATGTGGCCAATCCATGCCAAACTTATCGCACAAGAACGCGTTCATACGGTTGCGAAGGGTTATCTCCCAAATTTGTAATCGAACATATAGGCTCTGAGAGAGCCGGACATTCCAATCATAAAGCCTAAGGGCTGACGGGCGATTTCCCCCCGAATCTCTCAGGTATCGACCCAGTCGCGCGGCACTCAAGCTGGCCATAAGGGCTGACTCTAGGTTGCGATTGGGCAGGAAATTTTCTTGCATAAACGGGCCTTAAGCGTTATTAAACAAGCGTGTGCCTTGGGGTCCGGCCACTGGAGCGGCGCTCCACCCTCCTGAGGACGAGAATAGGAAAGGCGGCCTTTACGGGTCGCCTTTTTTACCTTCGGTGTTAAACGATATTTTTCAATCATAAATCGTTTTTTGCCCAGGCCTTGACCCCGGGCCTGAGCCGCGCCACACGCTAGGCTTATGAACATATTGCTTATCGGTTCGGGCGGCCGTGAACATGCCCTGGCCTGGAAGATTGCGGCCTCGCCCCTGGTCACGCGTCTGATCGCGACGCCGGGCAATCCGGGTATGGCCAAGATTTGTGAGACCCGCCGTATCAAGGTCACAGATGTCGAGGCCCTGGTCGCTCTCGCGATGGAATTATCGGCCGATCTGGTTGTAGTTGGGCCAGAATCGGCGCTGGAAAAGGGTCTGGCCGATCGCCTAGCCTTGCTGAACATTCCCTGTTTTGGCCCGACTGAGGCGGCTGCCCAGCTGGAAACCTCCAAGGCCTTTACCAAGGACTTTACCCGCCGCCAGTCTATCCCCACGGCGGCCTATGGCGTGTTTGAGGATGCAGCAAAGGCCAAGGCGTTCTTGGCCGGCTTTACCGCCCCTTATGTGATCAAGGCCGATGGGCTGGCGGCCGGTAAGGGGGTGGTGATTGCCGCTGACCTTAGCGAAGCAGAAGCGGCGATTGACGATATGCTCGGCGGCCGGTTTGGCCAGGCTGGGGCGCGGGTGGTGATTGAAGAGTTTATGACCGGCGAGGAGGCCTCCTTATTTGCCCTGTCGGACGGCCAGACCGCCATGCTGTTTGGCGCGGCCCAGGATCATAAGCGCGCGCTTGATGGCGATCAAGGCCCCAATACTGGCGGCATGGGGGCCTATTCTCCGGCCCCGGTCCTGACGCCCGCGCTCTTGGCCCAGGCCGAACAGCAAATGATCTTGCCGACTGTGGCGGGTATGGCCGCCGAGGCCATGCCCTATCGCGGCGTCCTCTATGCGGGCCTCATGCTAACGCCAGCGGGTCCAAGGCTGGTGGAATACAATGCCCGGTTTGGCGATCCAGAATGCCAGGTCCTGATGCTGCGCCTGAAAAGCGATCTGGTGCCCTATTTGCTGGCCACAGCCAATGGCACCCTGGACCATTTGCCCCAGCCGCAATGGCATGACGCGGTAGCGATTTGTGTTGTATTGGCTGCGCCCGGCTATCCTGAGGCCCCCAAGACCGGTTCGGTCATTCGCGGTCTGGATCAGGATTTTGGTCCCGATGTGGTGATTTTTCATGCCGGGACCGAACAAGCGGCCAATGGCGATATCTTGGCCAGCGGCGGGCGCGTGATCAATGTTTGTGCGCGCGGCCGTGATCTCGCTGAGGCGCGGGCCCTGGCCTATGGCGCGGTTGCCAAGATTGATTGGCCACAAGGCTTTCACCGCACCGATATTGGCTGGCGCGGATTATAAGGTTCAAGGCCGCTTAAGCGTTGATGCGGCCTTGCCCCCAAGGCTTTGATGGTTAAACTCTGGCCAAACAAGTGTTTGGGAGAAACCACATGGCCGAAGCCGTCCAGGACGCACAAGATACATTTTCCGGGACCAAGGAGGTCGAGGAGCGTCACCGCATAGACGAGGCGAAATTGGCCGACTGGATGG
>CANGCO010000067.1 GCA_947452365.1 Caulobacteraceae bacterium | reverse complement strand
GGTCTTTGGCTCTGCAGACATGGGCGTTTTCCCTTGATTGGCGTGTTTGGTCTTGCGCATTCAAACACCTGTTGGGATGAGTGATAACAGCGCGGTTCGGCCAAGGCTAGATCGCTATCACGGGTCAGGCTTTTTGTGAGGAATTTCACGCATGCATATCAAGGATAAGGTGGTCATTGTCACAGGCGGGGCCAATGGCATTGGCGAGGCCATGGCGAGGCGCTTTGCGGCTGACGGTGCCAAGGCGGTGGTAATTGCCGATCGTGACCTGGCAAGGGCCCAGAGCGTGGCGGCCGATATTGGCGGTCTTGCTGTAGCCTGCGATGTCTCGGTCGAGGCCGATATCCAAAACCTGATTGCCAAGGCGAAGGCCGCCTATGGCCCGATTGATCTTTTTTGTTCCAATGCCGGCATAGCCGATGGCGATCCCGACCCCAATAATGCCGCCTCATCGAGCAATGCGTCCTGGGAGCGTAGCTGGGGCGTTAATGTCATGGCCCATATCTATGCCGCCCGCGCGCTTCTGCCAGATTGGATCGCTCGAGGTGAGGGCTATTTCCTCAATACGGTATCGGCGGCCGGGCTTCTGTCGCAGATTGGCAGTGCCACCTATTCAGTGACCAAGCATGCGGCGATTGGCTGGGCGGAAAACCTAGCCCTGAACCACAAGGATCACGGCATCAAGGTCTCGGTGCTCTGCCCGCAAGGCGTCGATACCAATCTGTTGCGCGCAGGGCCTGAGGGGCCGCAAAACCTGGACGGTGTCTTAACCGCTGAGGCGGTGGCCGAATCGGTCATGCAGGGGCTGGAGGCCGAGACCTTCTTGATCCTGCCCCATCCCATGGTGTTGAACTATATGCGCAATAAGACGGGTGATTATGACCGCTGGATTGGCGGTATGGCCAAGCTTCGCCGGGCCATCATGGCCAGCCGCGCCCCTAAGCCATAATCGCGTCCGCCAGGGCCGCGCCAGAGCGATAGGCAAACTCTATGCGCGGTCCAAGACGCCAGTCGCCGCAAACGCCAAGGCCTAGGTCTTCAGATAGGCCAAAACCGGTACCCACCGGGGTCTCGATCTGGGCATAGCGCCAGCGGTGGGCGCTTAGCGCGATTGGCGCGGGCAGGTCGGCATGCCTGGCGAGTGCGTCTAGCAGCATCTGGGCGACCACCTCTTGCGGGGCTTCTAGATGAGTGCGTGACCAGTCTGGCGATCCATGCAATATCCAGGCCTCTGGCCCGGCCCGGCCCGGCTTTGAGTTTTCTCTCGCCATCCAACTGAGCGGGCCGGTCTCAAGCCGCGCGCCATCAAAACCGGTTTCGAGCGGGCGATCAAACACGGCCATGGCTGCCCAGCAGGGCGCGCTTTTCACAGCCTCCGCCTCGGCGGCAAGATCAGGCACCCAAGGGCCGATCAGGGCTGCGGTCTGTTCAGCGGGCACGGCAATCAAAACCCGTTCAAATGGGCCTGCCGTTGCATCATCGCTAAGGCGCAATTGCCAGGCCTTGGGCGCGCCCTCAATGGCTGTGACCTGAGCGCCAAAGGTGACATTAAGGCCGGCAAGATGGGCCTTGACCACGCTGCTCATGCCGCCAACCCCGCAATAGCGGGTATCGCCACCAAGGGGTGCGGCCTTGCCGTCTGCATCAATCTTGACCAGATGGCCCGCCCAGGGCGCGCAGGCCCCAGCGCCGGTCCAGGCCTGCACCTGATCGATAAAGGCTGGGCTGCGGGCGGTGAAAAACTGAGCGCCGTGATCAAACCGGACCTGGCCCAGCGCGGTCTCAACCAGGCGCGTGCTCATGCGCCCGCCGGGGCCACGGCCCTTGTCAAACAGGCTAACCGTGTGCCCGGCCGCCACCAGCTTTTGCGCCGCTGTGGCCCCGCTCAGGCCCGCCCCTATGATCGCAATGCTAGACATCTGGTTTTCCCCTTGACCGACCTGCAGACCTATAGCGCAAACCCGTCCGGTCAAGGGCGGATGTTTTTGCACGCTTCATGACGAAATGTTCATATATTACGAAATATTCATTTGGTTAAATCGAAGTCATGACATCGGTTTAACGTGTAACGTAAAATAAAATTTCCTATTGGTTTGTTCACCGGGGCCATTCACTGGCTCTTCAACAAATAAGGAGATTGCGTTATGTCAAATATTGTCCGCGTTACCAGTGCTATTGCCAGCCTTTGTTTGGCTGCCCTGCCAGTGCTTGCTTTGGCGACCAGTGTTCACGCTGAGCCGATGGCCCTGACGGTTAAGGTCGGTGACCTCAATCTGACGCGCCCCGATCAGGCCGCCGAGCTTCAGTTGCGCATTAAAAAGGTGACTAGGGCCCTGTGTGATCGGGGTAGCCCAGCCGCTGATCTCGGCGCCCGCCTGACCTGTGAGCGGGCGGTCAAGGACGAAGTCATTGCCAAATTGTCGGATCATCAGCGTCAGGACCTTCGGATTGGCGAAGCTGCCATGCTGGCCAGTGCCAAATAGGGCCAAGGGTCTAACGCCAGCGCGCATGGGCCGCGCTGGCGGCCTTGTGCAGCAGCATGTGCCTTTGGGCCAAGGCCTCAAGGTCAGTGTCATAGCCCCCGCCCAAGACTCCCGCGAGCGCCACGCCCCGCGATAGGACGGTTTCAAGCACCAAGGCCTCGCGCAGGGCTAGGCCCGGGTCGGACAGGTTCAGCCGCCCCAATCGGTCCTTGGCATGGGGATCGACCCCGGCGATATAAAACACGATGTCCGGCATGAGCCTACGCACCAGCCCCGGCAAGACCGCCTCCAATCGCTCCAGATAGGCAGTGTCCTCAAGACCGTCCGGCAGGTCTATGTCCAGGTCGCTCACGGCTTTTTGGCTGGGAAAGTTCTTGGCCGCATGCATGGAAAAGGTGAAGACGCGCGGCTCGTTTGCAAAAAGCCTTGCTGTGCCATCGCCTTGGTGCACATCCAGATCAATAATCAGCGCCGAGCGGATCGCGCCCTCGGCCAGCAAGATGCGCACCGCCACGGCCACGTCATTAAACACGCAAAAGCCCGCGCCGCCGGCATGGTCGGCATGATGGCTTCCCCCGGCCGTATTGCAGGCCACAGCCTCGGTCAGGGCCAGCCTTGCGGTCAGGAGTGTGCCTCCCGTAGCCGCTCTGGCGCGGATCGCCACATCCTCAGTAATCGGCAGGCCAATGCGGCGGGTCAGTTCGGGCGGCACCTTGGCCTCAAACACGGCCTGAACATAGGCGCGGTCATGGGCAAGACTGACCTGCTCAAAACTGGCCAAGGGCGGTCGGTGAAAGCCGTTTGCACCGACCAGCCCTTCAACCTCCAAGGCCCTTGCCAGGGCGGCAAACTTGCCCATCGGAAATCTGTGGCCCGGCGGCATGGGGGCGTCATAGGCCGGATGAAAAACAATCGGTAGCATGGGGTCCAAGGTGGGGCTTGGCGTCACAAAGGCAAACCCCCTTCTGCGCATGATGATTGAGTTTAGGGCGCCAGTCCTTTAGACCATCGGGATGCAAAACGCCTTATCCTCCCAAGCCCGCGCCGCCAAGACCTGGCCCTTCGAACAGGCCAGAGCCCTCTTGGCGCGTCTGATCCGCACCCGCCTAGTTTCAAGCGAAGAGCGTGATCTGGCCAATGTTTTGGTTATGGCGGGCAAGTTTGAGGAACTGGTCCAGACCTATGCGGCGTTCAAAAGTCCGGTGATTTTTGAAACCGGCTATGGCCCGTCGGGCCTGCCGCATATTGGCACTTTTGGCGAGGTGGCGCGCACGACCATGGTACGGGCGGCGTTTCGCGCCCTGACCGATGATGTCATCCCAACCCGCTTGATCTGTTTTTCCGACGATATGGACGGCCTGCGCAAGGTTCCGGACAATATCGAGAACAAGGCCGTGCTTGAGGCTGATCTGCACAAGCCCTTGACCGTGGTGCGCGATCCGTTTGGGCTCTATCCCAGTTTTGGTGAGCATAATAATGCGCGGCTCCGCGCGTTTCTCGACGGGTTTGGCTTTGAGTACGAGTTTACCTCCTCGACAGAATGCTATCGCTCGGGCCGGTTTGACGAGACCTTGCTTAAGGCCCTCGCGCATTATGACGATATCCAAAAGGTTATGTTGCCAACGCTTGGCGAGGAGCGGCGGGCCACCTATTCGCCCTTCCTGCCGATCAGCCCTAAGAGTGGCAAGGTTTTGCAGGTCCCAACCCTAGAACGACATATCGATCGCGGCACCATCGTGTTTGGCGATGAGGACGGTACCCTGACCGAGGTTCCCGTCACGGGCGGCGCGGTCAAGATGCAGTGGAAGCCGGACTGGGCCATGCGCTGGGCGGCGCTGGGCGTAGATTATGAAATGGCCGGCAAGGACCTGATTGATTCCGTTCGGGTCTCCAACCAGATCTGCAAGATCCTTGGCGGTGTGCCGCCAGAAGGCTTTAATTACGAGCTCTTCCTCGATCAGGACGGCCAAAAGATTTCCAAGTCCAAGGGCAATGGCCTGACCATGGAGGACTGGCTGCGTTATGGCACGCCGCAAAGCCTGTCCTATTACATGTTCCAGTCGCCCAAATCGGCCAAGCGCCTGTTCTTTGACGTCATCCCCAAGGCGACGGATGAGTATCTGCAACAGCTTGATGCCTATCAGGGGCAGGACGCGGCCAAGCAGATCGATAATCCGGTCTGGCATGTGCATACGGGCCGGCCGCCGCAATATGGCTCGCCGGTCAGTTTCAGCCTGCTGCTCAATCTGGTTTCGGCGGCCAATGCCTCGGACAAGGCCATTCTTTGGGGCTTTTTATCGCGCTATATTCCAGGTGCGACCCCAGAGACCCAGCCCCTGCTCGACCAAATGGCCGGGTATGCGATCAATTTTTACGAAGACTTTGTGCGGCCGAACAAGGCCTTCCGCGCGTCCGATAGCCGCGAACGCGGGGCGATGGAGGATCTGGCCGATCGCCTGAAGGATCTCGGCCTAGACTGTACGGATGCGGAACTGATCCAAAATGAGGTCTATGCCGCGGGTAAGGATGCCGGGTTCGAGCCCCTGCGCGGCTGGTTTGTTGCGCTTTATGAGGTCCTTCTGGGTCAAAGCCAGGGGCCAAGATTTGGCTCGTTTGCTGCGATTTTCGGGCTGGAGCGGACCATTGCCTTGATTGAGAGCGGACTGAAGGGGGAGCTGGCTTAAGGAAGCCCCCTCCACCGCTTCGCGGTCCCCCTCCCCCCAAAGGGGGGAGGATTTAAAACGGATTAATCTTCCCCCCTTGGGGGAAGTACCGGCGAAGCCGGGGAAGGCGGCCTCTAGCCCTAACCCCCCTTAAACTGATCATGATGGCGGATGACCTCCTTGATCACGAAGGCCAGGAATTTTTCGGCAAAATCGGGATCAAGGTTTGCGCCTTCTGCCAGTGTGCGCAGGCGCTTGACCTGGGCCTCCTCGCGGCCGGGATCGGCGCTGGGCAGGTTCATCTGCGCCTTCAGCTTGCCAACCCTTTGGGTGCATTTGAACCGTTCGGACAGCATATGGATCAGGGCCGCATCAATATTATCAATACTATTGCGCAGGGTCAGAAGCTCTGGTGGCACGGCGGCGGCTTGATCAGTCATAGGGCAATCCCAGCTTACCCCAATTAGCGGGGCCTGATTTGATCTTGGCAGACCTTGGCATGGATTGAAAAGCGATTGATGGCGCAGCGGCGGCACAAAAAAGGCGGGGGCCGCTGGTGCAGCCCCCGCCCGGTCTTGTTAGAGATCCGATCCTAGAACTTGTAACCGCCACGCAGTCCAATGGTTTGCGGGGTATTGGTAACAATATAGGGCCGCTGGAAGCACTGGCCGCATTCCTGGGTGCGGGAAATCTGGCCGCGTTCGTCAAACACATTGTCGAAGAACAGTTCAGCCGAGAAGTGCGACCAGTCCACGCCATAGGCCAGATCCAAAGTGGCATAGCCCTTAAGGACACCGGTCTGCGCCGCCGGGTTTACAAACCCGCCAGGCTTGGTGGCCAAGGTGCGAATGTCTGAGGCCGCTGAACCCTGATGCGCCACAACCGCTTGGAAGTGGGCCTCACCATTGGCCAGGGGATAGACATAACGCGCGGTGGCATTGAGCTTGACCTTGGGCGTTACTGGAAGACGCGTACCCTTGGGGGCTGAGATGAAATTGCCATCGGCCGTACAGGTATAGGTCGGATCATCCGCACCGCAAAGATTCTTCAAGGTCTTGGCGTCGGTATAGGCGCCGCTGCCCGAGAAGGTCAGACGATCGGTCGCCCTGTAGGAGGCATCCAGTTCCAGACCCTTGATGCGGGCATCGGGGCCATTATGGATTTCGGTAAAGCTGTTTTGACCCAGGAAGGAGAATTGGAAGTCCTTCCAGTCTTGCAGATAGACCGCGCCATTGAGCTTGAGCTTGCGCTCCATCCAGCTGGTCTTGAAGCCGAGCTCATAATTGGTCAGGAAGTCGGCCTGATAGGGCGCAATGGTCGAGCGGCGATTAATGCCGCCGGGCCGGAAACCGCGCGACCAGGTGCCATAGAGCAGCTGATCATCATTTGGCTTCCAGGTCAGGTTCAAGCGGTGGATGGTGCCATTATCGCGCACGCGCTTGGGATCGACATGGCCATTATTGAACACGCCAAGATTGGTACAGGGCGAGCCGCCGACGGCGGGAGGCAAGAGGGTGCCGCCGCTATTGTTGCGGACAATGTCGCCTGTGCTGGTATAGCAGCCGGCAACGCCAGTACGTGAGCTGCCTGCGCCATTATAGGGAGGGCCATCGGGGTTACGGCCAAAGCCGAAAAAGCCGATCAGCGAATTGTCATACTTAAAGGCGCGCAGGCCCCCGGTCAGGGTCAGATTGGTCAATATGTCATAGCTGACCTCACCAAACACGGCATAGTCCTTGTCGACCCGGTCTTGCTGGGTCAGCCAAAGCGTGCCGGGAAGGCCATTGACCGACATAGCATCGGCTAGGCCCGCAATCTGATAGTCCTGATGGATCAGGTGGTCCTGCTTTTGGTAAAAAGCACCACCAACGACGCGCAGGCGCTTGTCCTGGGGCGAGGCGATCCGGAATTCGTGGCTTTCCTTGGTAAACTCGTCCTTACCGACAATGTGCTGTGACGGAATGACGGAATTACCGGCATTATCAGTAATATAGAAATAGCCAGCAATGCCGCCGTAATCGGCATAGAGCGAGTCATAGGCCTCGGCATAGTCGGTATAATCGCTCTGGCTATCGACCTTGCGCTTCATATAGGCGCCGGCATAGGTCGCGTCCCAGCTGCCGATCTTGCCTTCAATGGTCAGGGCGCCCTGAATAAAGCGATCATGGCTGCCTTCTTCGCCAAAATGCTGGACCTGAAGATCGCCGACATGGGCGTCATAACCAAAGGCGCCGTGGTTCTTCTGGTCCTGGGCAATGACTGTACCCGTCGCGGTCCAGTTATGGTCCAGATCAACCTTTAGGGCCGCGCGGCCACCAAAAATATCAACATCATTATAGTTCTTCTTGACATATTGGCTGTTGCTGACGCTCAGGCCGCCGGGCTGGGGCAGGAAGGTGCGGGTTGCGGCAACATTATCGATATAGCCCGCATCATGCTGATAAAAGCCGACAAGGCGCGCGGCCATGCGGTCATTGATCGGCAGATTGACGAAGCCTTCGATCTTGCGGCCATAATCGCCATTATGGACCTTATTAACCTCGACATTCAGCCCGCCATACAGGCCGCTGAAATCGGGCTTATTGGTGATGATGCGGATGGTCCCGGCCTGAGAGGAGGCGCCATACAGTGTGCCTTGTGGGCCAGCCAGGGCCTCGATGCGGGCGACGTCATAGACGTGGACATCGAGTGTTCCGCCGATTGTGGTGACGGGTTGTTCGTCCAGATAGACCCCAACGCTGGGCAGGGAGCCCGAATGGTTGCCGTCGCCGCCACTGGCCACGCCGCGGAAATAGACCGTGGTGACGCCGGGCTGGCTGGTCTGGAACGAGACGCTGGGCAGCATTTTGGTATAGTCATTGAAATTGGCAATATTGAGCTGCTCAAGCTTTTGGGTGCCTAGCGCCTGAATGCTGATCGGCACTTTTTGCAGGTTTTCGCTGCGCTTTTGTGCGGTGACGATCACCTCATCGACATTGGCCTTGCTCGCAGCCTCTTGTGCCCAGGCCCCGCTCGCGGCGGTCAGCATGGTGGAGGCCAGCAGCATGGCGATGCCATGGCGCGCTGTGCGATCCCGTTGCATTATAGTCATCTGGATTTCCCCTCAGTTATAGAGGGATAGTCTTCGCTTAGTTGGCTGGCTGGCAAGTCTGAAATTTCAAAATGCCTGTATTCCAACCGATTTGACGCAATTTTGTGACCAAATCGTCACGCTTGCCAGTTTTCGTGCACTAGGCCGAGCGCGGCCTTGAGCGGATCCAGCCAGGTCTCAAAGGCGCGCCACTGGCCAATGCCGTCGCGATTGAGCGGGCGGCGCACCTGTTCGCTACTGGCGGTGCGCACGGCGCGCTGGGTCTGGTGAAAATTCAGACAGGCCGCCTCAAACGGCAGGTCCAGATAAGCGAGCAGGCGGCGGATCTGGTCTTCGGGCGCTTCGATCAGGCGCTCATGGATTACCCTGTGCACCCGTCCCGGCAAGACCTCATCAATATGCCGCATAAGCCGCACATAATCGCTGTAATAAAGGCCCATATCCTCCAGCCCATAGGAAAAGGCCTGGCCCCTAGCAAAATGCTGTTTGAAATTGGAAAAACAGCAATCCATCGGATCGCGGCGGGCATCGATAATCTTTGCATTTGGCAAGATCAGGTGAATAAAGCCGGTATAGAGCCAGTTATTGGGCAGCTTATCGATGAAATAGGGCTTGGCCTCTTTGCGCTGAATGCGCGTGCGCGACAAAAAGTCTTGGCCAAGCTCCAGGATCTGGTCAGGCATTAGGCCGTCAAGGCCGGCCGGATAGCGCTGGGTCTCTTTGCCGGTGCACGCGGCTAGGGCTGGGATGTCGGGCAATTCCATTGTGCCCTCGACCAGGGAATGACTGGCCAAGATCTGCTCGATCAGGGTCGAGCCCGCCCTTGGCATGCCCAGGATAAAGATCGGGTCAGGATCGAGGCAGCCCTGGCCTGCATACCGGTCAAAAAACTCCGGCGTAAACGTGGCTATGGCGCGGTCAACCTGACGGCTGATCTCGCTAGGGTCATAATCTAGACCCTCGCGGCGCAGGGCGTTGGCTGTGCTATAGTGGCCAAATGCGGCCTCGGCTTGCCCAAGGTCCTCCAACGCCTTGCCAAGCGCAAAACCTAGGTGCAGCCGGTCGTCACCGCCAAGGCCTGGCGTGTCTAGGGCGGCCTGCATGGCGGCAATATCGTCTGGCGAAAACCGCACCGTCTTGAGATTGGCCAGGCTCCACCAGACCTCACCCAGATCGGGACGCAGGCTTAAGGCGCGGCGATAGGCGTCTATGCTGTGGTCTTGGCGGCCGACCGTCTTGAGCACATGGGCATAGCTCATCCAGATCTTGGGCTGGTCGGGGCGGTTTTGCAAAACGCCTTCATAAAGGGCCAGGGCCTCATCATAATCGCCAATCTTGCCAAGGGCTGCGGCCTTTAGGTTTTGATGATTGGGATTAGTAGGGTCTAGGGCCAGCACCGTGTCCAACTCAGCCAAGGCTTCCTGGGTTCTGTTCTGACGATGCAGGACCATGGCGAGATTCGAGCGCGCGGCGGTAAAGCCAGGGGCTAGGTCAAGCGCGCGGCGCAATAGGTTTTCGGCATCGCCATAGCGGCCAATCCGTCCGGCCAGTTCAGCCAGCATACGGATGGCTGCCACATCGGTGGGAATGGTTTTCAGCCTCTGTTTCAGGATCGGCTCGGCAAGATGCAGGGCATTGGCCGCTAGGGCCTGGGCAGCGTGCTGCAGCTCAGGATCGTGAATACTGGCGCCGATCGCCTGCAGCTCTGCGATCTCGGCATCGGCCTTGCGGCCAAGCGCGCGAAAGGCAAGGGCCTGGTCACGAAAGGCCTGGGCCTGTTTGAGCGCCGTATCGGACAAGGGCTAGGGTTCCATCTAGGCAAGCATTGCGCGGATTGAGGGATATCATGCCCATGGTTTGGCAAAAATTTCCAGACGCAGGGCTTATGTCTGCTAGCTTGGGCGCTTAGTGGGGGAGTTTGCGTGGATGGGCGGCGTTAAGACGGCCAAGGGCCTAGGGTTTTGGATGTGCACGGCCCTGGTGGTTGGCAATATAATTGGCTCGGGCGTGTTTCTATTGCCGACCTCGCTGGCGCCGTTTGGTTGGAATGCAGTGTTTGGCTGGATACTGACCATTGCCGGGGCGATTTGTCTGGCCTTTGTATTTGCCCAGCTGGCCCGGGCCATGCCGCGCGGTGGCGGGCCCTATGCCTATACGCTTGAGGCCTTTGGCCGAGCCCCGGCCTTTGCTGTGGCCTGGAGCTATTGGATATCGCTCTGGGTTGGCAATGCGGCGATTGCCGCCGCCGCCATTAGCTATTTGAGTGTGTTCTTTCCAGCCATTGGCCAGATCGCGGGCCTGCCTGCCGTCCTGACCTGCGCTGCGGTCTGGCTGTTTACCGCCATTAATTGCCGCGGCGTGCGTGAGGCCGGGGCGGTGCAGATGGTTACAACCGGCCTAAAGCTCTTGCCGCTCCTGGCGGTCATGGTCTTAGCGGTATTGCTGCTGTTCCAGCACGGTCCCCGGGTCCTGATGCCATTTCATGCCGCTGATATCAGTGTCTCAGGCATTACGGCTGCAGCAACCTTGACCCTTTGGGGCATGCTGGGTCTGGAATCCGCGACCGTGCCGGCCGATAGTGTCGAGGACCCAGAGCGCACTATCCCGGCAGCGACGCTTGCTGGCACAATCTTGACGGGGGTGATTTATCTGGTGGTCTGTTCGGCCGTGGTCTTGATGGTGCCAAGTGCGATCGCGTCTGTGTCCAATGCGCCGCTTGCCGATTTTGTTTCGCTCTATTGGGGCACGAATGCGCGCGATATCCTGGCCCTGTTTGCGGCCATCAGTGCCCTAGGCGCGCTCAATGGCTGGATCTTGCTACAGGGCGAATTGCCAGCCGCCATGGCCAGGGACGGGGTGTTTCCGCGCTGGCTGGGCAAGGTGTCTGGGCGCGGAACGCCGGTGCGGGCGCATCTGGTATCCAGCGCGCTTTTGACCGCGATTGTCTGTCTGAACTATCAAAAATCCATGGCCCAGCTGTTTACCTTTATCATTCTCTTGGCCACATCGGCCTCGCTGGTCATGTATCTGGCCTGCGCGCTTGCGGCCCTTTGGCTCTTGTATAAGGGCAAGATGCAGGGCTCGCCGGTGTTTGCCGTCGTGGCGGTTCTGGCCGGGGCCTATGCGGTCTGGACCCTGATCGGGGCGGGGCTAGAGGCCACAGGCTGGGGCGCAGTCCTGCTCTTGGCAGGACTGCCGGTCTATTGGATTATGCGGCCGAAGCGTAAGGCCTAACGAATGGTCGCGTGGGTGCGCAGATATTCATCCACCGCCACGGCACATTCGCGCCCCTCGCGGATCGCCCAGACCACTAGGGACTGACCGCGCCGCATATCGCCGCAAGCAAAAATGCGGCTGGTTGAGGTGCGGTGCACCTTAACGTCCGCCTTGACCGCGCCGCGTGCGGTCATCTCGACCCCGGCCTGTTCAAGCAGGGCATCGGTGCGCGGACCCAAAAAGCCCATGGCCAGCAAGACCATATCGGCCTTGATCTGGAAGGTGCTGCCGGGCACTTCCTGCATCGCCATCTGGCCATTGGCACCTAGGGCCCATTCGGCGCGCACACATTCAATGGCCGTAACCTTGCCGCCTTCGCTGATTACGCGCTTGGTCAGGACCGAAAAATCGCGCTCACAGCCCTCTTCTTGCGAAGACGAGGTGCGCATTTTCAGCGGCCAGTCGGGCCAGGTCATGGCCTTATTTTCGCGTGCTGGCGGCTGGGGCATGACCTCGAGCTGGGTGACGCTCAGCGCGCCTTGCCGGTTGGAGGTACCAATACAGTCAGAGCCCGTATCACCGCCGCCAATCACCACCACATGCTTGCCCTTGGCCGACAATGTGCCGGTCGGTGCAGCAACCGATTCCTCGTCCCCCGCCACGCGCTTATTTTGCTGACGCAGGAAGTCCATGGCGAAATAGACGCCCTGCGCCTCGCGGCCTGGAACCTCAAGATCGCGCGGCCATTCGGCGCCGCCGGCCAAGACCAGCAGGTCATAATCATCCAAAAGCCGCTGAACCGAGATCGAGACCCCGACCTCGATATTGGTGCGGAAGATCACGCCCTCGCCCTGCATCTGGGCCACCCGGCGGTCGATCAGGTGCTTTTCCATCTTAAAGTCTGGAATGCCATAGCGCAGCAGGCCGCCAATCCGGTCATTCTTTTCAAACACGGTCGGGTTATGACCCATGCGGGCCAGCTCCTGAGCGCAGGCTAGGCCTGCGGGCCCTGAGCCGATCACGGCCACGCGCTTGCCGGTGCCGCGATCGGCGCGATGTGGCTCAATCCAGCCTTCCTTCCATCCCCGGTCAATGATTTCGCACTCAATCGACTTAATGGTGACGGGGCTGTCTTGAATGTTCAGGGTGCAGGCCGCCTCGCAAGGCGCTGGGCAGACCCGGCCCGTGAATTCGGGGAAATTATTGGTGGAGTGCAGGGTCTCCAGCGCCTTTTTCCAGTCATCGCGATAGACCAGATCATTCCAGTCCGGGATCAGATTATTGACCGGACAGCCCGTGTGGCAGAACGGAATCCCGCAATCCATGCAGCGCGACGCCTGGGCCGCAACCTCGGTCTTGTCCAAGGGGGTGACAAATTCCTGCCAGGTCTTGAGCCGCTCTTCTGGCTTTACATAAGAGCGGTCGTGGCGGCTGATTTCCAAAAACCCTGTCGGCTTACCCATGATCTTGTCTTTCTTAAGC
>CANGCO010000066.1 GCA_947452365.1 Caulobacteraceae bacterium | reverse complement strand
GATGACCAGATGGCTCGCAAGGAGACCAATACGGTTTGGGGTCGTATCAGCTACGGCACCGAGGCCCAAGATGGCGACCTAGAAGCACCAGCCTATAGCGCTGACCAGTATGCCATGACGATTGGTGGCGACCACGCCTTCAATAATAAGGTCATTGGTGGTGCAGCCATTGCCGCCATCGGCAATAAGGTGAAGTTCGATAATGGTGTGGATCTGCGTAATGCACGCGGTGCCAATATCGACACCACGGGTTATCAGTTCGGCCTCTATGGTCAGTATGATGCCAAGACCTGGTATGCTCGCGGCCTGACCAGCTATGCCGATCTGAATGGTGACAGCACACGTCATATCGCAATCGCAGCCGGTACCACCGGTTCCGTGCGGGGCTCGACCAAGGCCTCCGTATTCTCGGTAACTGGCGAAACGGGCATGCGTTATGAGGTTGGCGGCGTCGAGGTTTCACCATTCGTCTCGCTCACCTATACGGGCGCCAAGCTCCGTGGCTTCACGGAACAAGGTATGGACGGGGTTAACCTGGCGGTTGCTGGTAGCGACGACAACCGTTGGGTCTCGGCCCTTGGTGGTCGGATCACCGGCGAAGTTGGCAAGCTCCAATCCCAGTTGGGTCTGTCTTGGGAGCATGACTTCGGTGACGATTACGCCCAGTATGGCGCGTCCTTCAGCGGCGTGTCGGGTTCTAACTTCTCGCAAATCAGTGCGCTGCGCGGAGCTGAAACCGGTGTTGTCGATGTGAACGTGAACGGTAAGCTGGCTAAGGATTTTGATCTGAAGCTGAGCTATAAGGGTAAGTTCAACAGCGATTACCAGACCAACCTGGTGTCTTTGAAGCTGTCCTACACCCTCGGCGGCAAGTAACACCAAGCCGCATCTAGAGATTGGGGGGATGCACAGCATCCCCCTTTTTTCGTTTTTGCCTTTATTTTTTACTGGAATTAATGTCTGGATATCCGCATGTCTAAAGCACCCCAACAACCGTCTGCGCTTACCCCCACAAACTCTGGCCCGCAAAACCCAGGCCCGCAAAAATCTGGCAAGGTTGGCGTGCCCCCGGCTCAAGCCATTCAGATTGCGGCCCGGCTGTTCACCCAGGGTCGATATCCCCAGGCTGCGGAAGTCTGCCGGCAAGTTCTGGCGAAAAAACCCAATCTGGGTGACGCATTCAATCTGTTAGGCGTTTCGCTTAATGCGATGGGTCAAAGGAAATTGGCCGTTGAAAACCTGCGCTTGGCGGTCAAAAATGACCCCAAAAATAGTATATTTTACGCGAATTTGGGCGAAGTTCAGCGCCAACATGGTGAGCTAGACCATGCCCGAAAAAATCTCGAGCGCGCCCTAGAACTGGTGCCCGATAATGCCCAGGCGCACAATAATCTGGGTATAGTCCAGTTTGAATCTGAGGATTTTGAGGCCGCTGTCCAATCGTATGAGCGGGCCATTCAGCTGAACCCCGAATTCCCAGAGGCCTATAATAATCTCGGTAACGGCCTGCGTGCTGCCGGCCGGGCTGATGAAGCCTTACCCGCCTATGAGAAGGCCCTGCAGGGTCGTGAGGTTTATCCAGAGGTTTACAATAATCTCGGGACTGCGTTGCGCGAAATTGGCAAGGATGACCAAGCCGAGCACGCGTTTGGCAAGGCTATCGCCCAGAACCCGCGCTATATGGAAGCCTATAATAATCTGGCAATGCTCTATCTGGCCAAGGATCGCACGCTAGACGCACTTAGGCTGCTTGCCGATGCGCTCAAGATCGAAGATCAACACGTCCCGACCCTGCTGTCCGTGGTCCGCGTCCAGATCCGTCGCAATAATATGGAGACGGCAGAGCTGGCGATAAACCAGATCCTTGCCAAGGACCGCGATAATGTCGAGGCCTTGGTCATGTTGGGCCAAGTCTATCACGACACGGACAAGTATGAACCCGCTATAGAAGCGCTAGAACGCGCCCTAGCCATCAAGCCGGATTCGCCTGACGCGCTTAACTATTACGGCATTACTCTAAAGTCGGTTGGCCGGCTCGATGAAGCGCGCGATGCGATCCGCAAGGCTGTGTCTTTGCAGCCCAAAATGTACGGCGCCTATGCCAGCCTTAATGATCTCGTCGACTATGCCGAAGAAGATGCGCTTTTTGACGCCATGACGACCGCTATGGCAGAGGCGGAAGAACCCGAGCATCGCCGCTACATGCCGCTGCATTTTGCGCTTGGTAAGGCCCTAGAAGACAGGAAGTGTTATCCTGAGGCCCTAAACCACTACATGATTGGTGCCAAGACAAAGCGCGCCGAGCTGTCTTACAACCCCGAAGAATCGGGCAAGTTTTTCACCGATATTGCTAAGGTTTTTACGAAGGAAACATTTGCGAATCGGAAAACCGAAGGCAATGGCGATAATCGGCCCGTCTTTATTGTGGGTATGCCGCGGTCTGGAAGCACCTTGGTCGAACAAATCCTCTCCAGTCATCCCGCGACCTATGGGGCCGGTGAGGTAAAGTACTTGTCTCAGGCCATGGGTATGGTGCGTGATCGCTTTCCCGGCCTGCCACGCTTTCCAGAAATGGTTGACGATTTGAATGCTTTCCAGCTTGGAAACATTGCCGACAGTTATCTAAAGCTTCTTGGCCAAGGCGCTGAAGGCTCAGCGCGAATCACGGATAAATTGCTGACCAACTTCTATTTTGTCGGTCTGATCCACCTGATTTTGCCGAATGCTAAAATCATACATACTAGCCGAAATCCTATAGACACCTGTTTGTCGGCCTATACAAAACTGTTCAAAGACGACATGGCCCACAGCTATGACTTTGCGGAACTTGGCGGCTATTATCGTAAATACCAGGCCTTGATGAAGCACTGGGAAGATGTTCTGCCGGCCGGGGTCATGAAGACAGTACAATACGAAGACGTGACCGCGGATGTAGAGGGCAGTGCCCGTGCGCTGATCGACTTTATCGGTATAGAATGGGACGAAGCTTGTATCGATTTCCACAAGTCCAGCCGTCCCGTAAAAACCGCCAGCGTGGTTCAAGTCCGCAAGCCGGTTTATCAAACCTCGGTTGAACGGTGGCGCCGTTATGGAGACGGCCTAGCGCCCCTCGTCGAGGCCTTGGGCCTGTCCTAAAGCGAAAGATCCCCACCGTACGGCTGAGCCTGCGGTGGGGTCTGTTAACCCTCAGCTAACCATATTTTTTTACAATCAGGACACACATTGAGGTCCTGACCCGTGCCGCAACCGATCGCGCCCAGCCTTAACCCGCCGCTTGGCCCAGGTGGGCCGACCCCGCGGCGCACCAGCGAAGACCCCCGCACCGCTGCCCGCCGGGCGTTCTTCGAGGTGGCGCTACAGGCCCAGGCCAGCGCGGCTGCACCGGCAAGCCCAGCGATTAGCCTGGCTCAGCAAAGTCCACGCCCAGCGCCAATGCCCCAATCTGCCGAGCCCGAGCCACTCATGCGCTATGCCCGGCCGGGGTCTGTTTTGGATATCTGGGTCTAGGGATTGGGCTTTACCGGCTCTGCCGCCGCTGGGGTCTTGCCACCCAATAGTTCGGCAAGGCGCGGTTTGACCGGCAGGGGCGGCAGTTTGGGGGTCTTGGCGACGCTGCCATTTTTCAGCACATCCAGGGCCCGGGTCAGCTGGAAGTCGCCGGTCTTGACGTCAAAGCTGGTCGGCGGCACCTCGGCGGGGGCATGGGCGGCCTTGCGCACCTTACCCTCTTGCGAATCCAGCGCATTGGAATAGCTGGCCTCGCTGAACTGATAGGCACGGGTGGCCAAGATCTCGGCCTGTTCGCGGCTCATGGCGACTTCCAAGTCAGGCTCAATCCCGGTCTTTTGGATCGAACGGCCAGAAGGGGTGTAATACTTGCCCGTGGTCAGCTTGACCGCCCCATCGGCGCCGCCGCGCAAGGGTATGACGGTCTGGACCGAGCCCTTGCCAAAACTGGTCAGGCCCACCAGTTCGGCGCGCTTTCTGTCCTGCAAGGCCCCGGCAACGATTTCAGAGGCTGAGGCTGAGCCAGAATTGATCAGAACGACAAGGGGCAGACCATTGGTCACATCGCCAGCTTGAGCATTATAGCGGTCAATGTTTTTGGGACCCCGGCCACGCTGCGACACAACCTCGCCGCCATCGAGGAACATGTCGGACACGGCGATGGCCTGTTCCAAAAGCCCGCCTGGATTATTGCGCAGGTCCAGCACCAGCCCCTTCATTTTGGGGTTTTTGCTCATAATACCTTGCAGGGCGGTTGCAGCCTCGATCGAGGTCTTTTCATTAAAGGCGGAAATGCGCAAATAGCCGTAATCGCCTTCCATGTGCGCCTTGGCCGAAATAATATTGATGGTCTCGCGCACCAGCTTGATGTCGAACGGCTCGCCGCGATCGCGCACAATGGTCAGGGTTATGGCTTCGCCGGGCTTGCCGCGCATTTGTTTGACCGCAGAGGTTAGGCTAAGGCCGATCAGGCTCTGATTATTGATCGCGGTAATATAGTCGCCGGCCTGAAGCTTGGCACGGGCCGCAGGCGTGTCATCCATGGGCGAGATGATCTTGACCACACCGTCTTCGCTGGTGACCTCAAGGCCGAGTCCGCCATAGGCCCCTCGGGTTTGATCGCGCATCTCGGCATAGTTCTCGGTATTGAGATAGCCCGAATGCGGGTCAAGCGAGGTTAACATGCCGTCAATCGCCGACTCGATCAGCTTTTTATCATCCACCGGCGTCACATACTGGCTCTGAACCGTGGCCAGAACATCGCCAAACATCTCCAGCAAACGAAACGTGTCGCTGCGACTGCTGGGCACGGAGGCTACGGCGGCTTGGTTGATATAGGCCATGGTCCCGGCACCGAGAACAAAGGCGGACACACCGATCAGAAGGGTTTTGCGCATGATAACCTTGGTTTGAAGGGCATTTACGTCTTTTCAAAGACGCTTGGCACGGATTGCAAGTCTAGACCAAATCCAAACAATGCGGCGATTAAATTTACTAAAACCTCAGGGCCTTGCCGATCGGTTAACCGCCTGACGCCGCTTTCAACCAGCGGGCGGGATCCATCGGGGCGCCGTCCTTGCGGATTTCTAGATAGAGTTCTGGGTCATTGCCGCCCATGCGCCCCACGGGCTCCCCCGCCGCAAGCCTGCCGCCCGCAACCGCATTTGCGCTTTCCAGACCCGCCAAGACCAGATGGTATTGGCCGCCAAGCCGCAGAATCAAGACCTCGCCCCAGCCCTTAAGCGGGCCAGAATATTCCACAGTCCCCTGTGCGGGCGCCCTCACAGTCGCACCCGTTTCTGCCCGCCAGGTCCAGCCTTCGGAGCGGCCAATTGCGCCCCCGCCCTGGCCAAACCTTCGGATCACCCGCCCGGCGACGGGACTGACGAGGCCGCGCGTGCGACCAAACAGGTCGGTGGAATCAAGGTTTTGACCAATATTGTCGCGGCTAGAGCCGCCAGATTGCCGCGGCAAGGCCTGAAGTAGCTCGCGCAGGGACTGGGCCCTTGCGGCGAGCCGCTGAAAATCGCGTTCGGCCTGGTCGGCATCGGCGCTGATCAAGCGCTCCATCGCTGCCTTGTTCTGGATCAAGACCGCCATCTGGGCGCGGCGGCTTTGTATGTCGCGCTCGGCCGCGGCCAAGGCCTGGTTGGCGGCCAAGGTTTCGCGGCGCAGCAGGGCAATATCTTGGGCATTGATCGCAAAGGTCTTGGCGCGTTTTTCAAGCTCAGGCGTTACGGCCTGGATCAGGATCGCGGCGCGCACCGCTTTTTGCGCGTTTTGTGGATGCACCATCAAGGCGGGGGGCGGGTTACGCCGATAGATCAGAAGCGCGCTCAAGAGCCGAGACAATTGATCGTGATTGCGCCGCATATCTCCGGTCAGGACAATCTGGGTGCGGTTGAGCTCAGTCAAGCGCAGGCGGCTATCATTGGCAATCTGTTCACTGCGCGCCTGATCGGCCGACAGGCTGACCAGTTGGGCCCGCATCAGGGCCAGATCTCTTTGGGTCTTGGCCGCCTTGGCCCTTAAGGCGGCGCTGTCCTTGGCCTTGGCCTTTGCGCGTGCCTCAAGCGTGGCCAGATCCTGACGCGAGGGCGCGGCCGCCAATACGGATTGAGCCGACAAGGTCAGGCAAAGGCTAAGGATAAGGGCGGGTAATGGGCGCATTAAGCCGACTCATAACCCAAACCGGCTAAAGGAAACAGGTGGCAAGGGGCAATCAGTCCCGGTGATAAGGCCCGCCGGCCAATATGGTCGTGGCGCGATAAACCTGCTCGGCTAGCATCACCCGGGCCAGGGCATGCGGCCAGGTCTGGATGCCGAAGGCGAGCTTTTCCCGGGCCGTGGCCATTAGGGCCGGATCAAGCCCATCGGCGCCGCCAATCACTATGATCATCCGGCGGTGGCCGTCGTCGCGCAGCTTGCCAATATGGGCGGCAAAATCGCGCGACCTGTGGGCCCTGCCATGCTCATCGCAGACCACCAGCCAGGCGGGGCCAAGCGCCGCAATCTGGGCGCACAAGGTCTCAGCCTCGGCCGCCTTGCCGGGCTTTTTGCTTTCAAGCTCGATGATCTCGACCGGGCCTAGACCCAGCGCCCGGCCACTGGCTGTGGCCCTAGCGGCATAATCGCGCGCAAGGGCTGCCTCGGGCGAGGATCCTAGGCGGCCAATAGTCACTAGGGTGATCTTCATGCGATCGCGACCGGCTAGGCTTACCGATTAGCTGGTCGGGGTGACGTGGCCCGAAGACTCGATCGACCAGATTTTTTCAATATTATAAAAGCTGCGAACCTCGGGCCGGAACAAGTGAACAATCACATCACCGGCATCAATCAGCACCCAGTCGCAGCCGGGCAGACCCTCGACCCTAGCCTTGCCAAAACCCGCCTCTTTCAAGGCGCGCATCAGGTGATCGGCCATGGCCCCGACATGGCGGTGCGAGCGGCCAGAGGCCACGACCAGACTGTCAGCAACCGAGCTCTTGTCTTTGAGGTTAATGAAAACAATGTCTTCCGCCTTGTCGTCATCGAGGCGGGACAAGATCAGTTCCTCAACCGAGGTGACCTCATGCCCTTCGGGCAGATAGACAGAAAGATCTTGGTGTGGGGCGCTGGCAATTGGGGACAGGGCCTCGGGCGCGCTTTGCGCGGTCTCACGATTCAGCGTGAAACTCCTTTGTGTTTAAGTTCTGGAAAACCTCCCTATCACATCTGACCGGCGCGGTCATTGCCCATCTGAATCGGGCTTAACCTTGCGCGCTTTGGCCCGGATCGCGGATGACGAGGCCGGATCCAAGGGCACATTCAGATAGGTCCAGGCCGGGGCTGAGTGGTCTGCCAGTATAGGACTAGCCTCATGCCTAAGGCGGGCATGGCCAAACCGGCGCGCGGCTGGGGCAAGGCGGCTCTTGATCTGGGCGCCGGGCCGGGCAATCACGGCCACCGGCACCAGGGCCATAATCTCTAGCCAGCCACGCCAGCGATGCAGGGCGGCAAGGCTATCGGCACCCATGATCCAGACAAATTTCACGCCGGGAAACCTGGCCTTCAGTGCGCGCAGGGTATCGATTGTATAGCGCGCGCCAATCCGGCGTTCAAAATCGCTGATCGGCATGGCGCGGCCATGGATGTGGCCCTGGACCAAGGCCTTGGTCTGGGCAAGCCGCACGGCCAGATCGGCGGTCTCGTCGGTGGGCTTTAGCGGGTTTTGCGGAGAGACCAGCCACACGACCTGATCTAGCCCCAGCCGAGCGCGGGCGGTCTTGGCCACCAGGGCATGGCCACTATGGGCTGGATTGAACGATCCCCCGAACAGGCCCACCCGCATGCCCCGCTCCAGGTGAAGGCCTGGGCGCAGGGCTGCGGGCTGGCCCGCCCTAGGGGCGCGTCTGGCCGGTCCCGCGAACCACATATTTATAGGTTGTTAGCTGTTCGGCCCCAACTGGGCCGCGCGCGTGAAGCTTGTCTGTGGCAATGCCGATCTCGGCGCCAAAGCCAAATTCGCCGCCATCGGCAAATTGGGTCGAGGCATTGACCAGCACAATCGCCGAATCTACGGACGCGATAAAGGCCTCTGCGGCGGCCTTGTCCTCGGTAATGATCGCATCAGTATGGCCAGAGCCATAGACCCGGATATGGTCCGCCGCCCCCGCCACGCCTTCAACAATCCGCACGGCCAGGATCGGGGCTAGATATTCGGTGCGCCAATCGTCTTCGGTCGCGAGGCTCATGCCCGGCACCAGGGCCATGGATGCGGTATCACCGCGCAGTTCGCAACCCTTGGCCATCAGGTCCGCCGCAATCGGGGGCAAAAGGCGTTCAGCCGCGACCTTGTCGATCAGTAAGGTTTCCAGGGATCCGCACACCGAAACCCGGCGAAGCTTGGCATTGACCACCACCTCGCAGGCCTTGGTCAGGTCGGCGCCCTGATGCACAAAGGTGTGGCAAAGCCCTTCGAGATGGCCCAGCACCGGGGCGCGGGCCTCAGACTGAACCCTAGCCACCAGGCTCTTTCCGCCGCGCGGGATAATCAGATCCACGCAACGCTCGCCGCGCTCATCACACAATCCGGCCAAGATTAGGCCAACGGCGGCGCGGTCTGGGGTCGGCACGGCCTGAACGCACTCGGCCGGAAGGCCTGCGGCCTCAAGGCCCTCAACGACCGCGGCATGGATCGCCAGGTTCGAGGCTAGGCATTCCGAGCCGCCGCGCAACACGACCGCATTGCCCGAGCGGATGCACAAGGCTGCCGCATCAGCGGTGACATTGGGCCGGCTTTCATAAATCATGGCAATGACGCCAATCGGGGTGCGCACCCTCGAAAAGTCCAGGCCATTGGGCCTGGTCCAGTGATTCATCACCTCGCCGAGCGGATCGGGAATGGCGGCCACGACCTCTAGGCTGGCGGCAATGGCTTCAAGCCGTCCGGCATCAAGGGCTAGGCGATCAAGCATGGGGCCAGAGACGCCATTGTCTCTTGCCGTCGCTAGGTCCTTGGCATTCGCCGCCAAGATAGGCTCAGACCGGGCGCGCAGGCTGGCGGCCATGGCGGCAATGGCCCGGGTGCGGGTCTGGGCATCGGATAGGCGCAGGGCCTCGGCGCCGCCCCGCGCGGCCTGGCCCATGGCCGACATTTGGGCGCCTAGGGAATTATCGGAGGTACTCATATCTTGGCTTTGCCGTGAGACGCATGGTTTTGCAAGATAAACCCGATCATAAGGCTTGGCCCTCTAGTTGCGGCTCAAGGCCAGATCATCGGCATGGATCAGGGTTGGGCCCGACGTATAGCCCAGCAAGGTCTCGATCTCGCCCGATTGGCGGCCCTTAATGGTCGCCGTCTCGTCGGCGTCATAGCCAATTAGGCCGCGCGCAATCTCGCGCGCATCTGGACCCAGCACCACGACACAATCGCCGGTCTCAAACCGACCTTCAACGGCGGTGACACCTGCCGGTAAAAGCGATTTGCCAGACTGAAGCGCCTTGGCTGCGCCTGCATCGATCCGGATCTGGCCCATGGGCGCAAGCGATCCGGCAATCCACTGCTTATAGGCGGCGGCTGGTGTTGTGGTCGGCTCAAACACGGTCGATCGCGCGCCCTCTTCGGCGGCAAGCAGGGGCGAGGGGCGATTACCGAGCGTGATCAGGGTGGCACAACCGGCGCTGGCTGCAATCTTGGCGGCGATCAGCTTGGTGGCCATGCCGCCTGTGCCGACCCCATCGCTCAGATTGGCCCCGCCCGCCATGGCATCGATCTCGGGCGTAAAGTCTTGCACCACGGCAATATGCGTCGCTGTGGGATCGCGGCGCGGATCAGCGGTATAGAGCCCGTCAATATCGGATAGGAGCACCAAGAGGTCGGCCCCGATCATCTGGGCGACCCGCGCGGCTAGGCGGTCATTATCGCCATATCGAATTTCTTCGGTCACGACCGTATCGTTTTCATTGACCACAGGCGTAACGCCCAGTGCCAACAGGGTTTCTAACGTGGCGCGGCCATTGAGCCAGCGGTGGCGGATTTCGGTATCGTCGCGGGTCAGCAGGATCTGGGCTGTAATCAGGTCATGCGGCTCAAACGCTTCTTCCCAGGCCCGCATCAGACGGCTTTGGCCTGCGGCGGCGGCGGCCTGTTTTTCCGGCAAGGTGACGGTGCGCTTGCCAAGCCCCAGTCTTTGCCGCCCAAGCGCGACCGAGCCTGAGGACACAAGCAGCACCTGTTGGCCGCGCCTGCGCATGCGGGCAATATCGGCCGCTAGGGCCGCCAGCCAGGCGTGATCGGCTAGGCCGCTGCCCTGATCGACCACCAGGGCAGAGCCAACCTTGATCACAATACGCTTGGCCTGGCTAAGTCGGTTCACGGCTTCCAGTCGGCATCGGCATCCATGCCCCCCATAAGCTTGGCGATGGCTATCGCTTTTTCGCGCGCCCGCTTGGCTACAATCTCGCCATGGGCGGCTCGCAACAGATCGCGCACCCCCTCGCCCGAAACGCCGGAAATAATATAGGGCGCGCGGCCGGCAACGGCTTCCAACTCGGCGGCCTTGGCCAGACGCTCGTCTGGCGATAGGGCATCGGCCTTGTTGAGGGCCAGAAGCTCTGGCTTGTCTTCCAGGCCCTCGCCATAGGCGGACAATTCGCCGCGGATCGTGGTCCAGGCGCCGGCAACATCGTCCTGGGTGGCATCAATCAGATGAATCAAGACCGCCGTACGCTCGACATGGCCCAAAAACTTGGTGCCAAGGCCTGCGCCCTCAGAGGCCCCCTCGATCAGGCCGGGAATATCGGCCAGGACAAACCGCTCCTGGGTGGTCAGATCAACCACGCCAAGATTAGGGGTGAGGGTGGTAAAGGGATAGTCGGCAATCTTGGGCTTGGCCGCAGAGGCCGCTGCCAAAAAGGTCGATTTGCCCGCATTGGGCAGGCCAACCAGGCCAGCATCGGCAATCAGTTTGAGTCTTAGCCAGATCCATTTTTCCTGACCTTCAAGGCCTGGATTGGCATATTTGGGGGCCTGATTGATCGAGCTCTTAAAATAGGCATTACCAAAGCCGCCATTGCCGCCCTTGGCCAGGCGCACGCGCATCCCAACCTTGTCCATGTCGCAAATGACGGTTTCCTTGTCCTCTTCCATCACCTGGGTGCCGACCGGGACCTTGAGGACAATATCTGCGCCATTATGGCCAGCGCGGTTGCGGCCCATGCCATGCACGCCGGTATCGGCCTTGAAGTGCTGTTGATAGCGAAAATCGATCAGGGTATTGAGGCCATCGACCGCCTCGACCCAAACATCGCCGCCGCGCCCGCCGTCACCGCCGTCGGGGCCGCCATATTCGATGAATTTTTCCCGCCGAAACGACACGGAGCCGCCGCCCCCGTCGCCGGAGCGAATGTAAATCTTGCACTGGTCTAGAAACTTCATCAGCGTTTATATCGAAAAACAGGGGTTAGGGGAAAGAGATGACAACGGTTCTGCGCCATGACATTGACGATTTTTCGCGTCGCGACCTGAAATTCAACCAAAAAACTAAGCCTGTCCTGACCTTGGGCGATTTTGGACCGGCTGTGATCGTGATTCACGAGGTCTATGGCTTTACCCCTGAACTGGCCAGATTTTGTCGTTGGGTCGCTGAAGCCGGCTTTCGGGTCTATGCGCCGATCCTGCTTGGGCGGCCCGATGCCCTTAATCAGGCCAAGGTCACTCTGGGCCAAATTATCGGTCTTTGTGTGTCGCGTGAGTTTCACCTCTTTAAGACGGGGGCGTCTAGCCCGATTGTCGATTGGCTGCGGCCCTTGGCGGCGCTGGCGCATGAAGAATGCGGCGGCAAGGGGGTTGGCGTTATTGGCATGTGCCTGACCGGCGGCTTTGCCCTGTCCATGGCGGTCGATCCAGTGGTGCTGGCCCCGGTGCTGAGCCAGCCCAGCATGCCGCCGCGCAAGCCAGTCCAGATTGATATCTCGCCGACCGACATGGTCAAGATCCAGGCCCGCGTGCGCCATGAGGGCCTCCAGGTGCGCGGCTACCGTTTTGAGGGCGACGATCTTTGCCGCCCGGCCCGGTTTGAGGCCCTGCAGGCTGCGCTTGGCCAAGGCTTTATCGGCAAGAGTTTTGCCGATAGCGATGCCAATCCAGACGGCCGCACCCCGCCGCACAGCGTCTTTACCGGCGATTTGATCGATGCCGAGGGCCAGCCGACCCGGGCGGCCGTGGATGAGGTGATCGCGCATTTCAAGGCCGTGCTCTAGAGGCTATTTATGCCAGCCAAACCATCATTCGGGTCGGGACGTCAGTTTTGCGCGCGGCGGAAAAAAGCGTGCGGACCTCGCCGGTATAGAGAAAGCCGGCCTTGATCAGGACCTGGCCGCTGGCGTCATTGTCGGCAAAATGGCCCGCGGTCAGATAACGCAGGCCAAGATCTTGACTGGCCCAGGCTTGCAGGGCGCTTAAGGCCTCGGTGGCCAGGCCCTGGCCCCAGAACGGCTTGCCGATCCAATAGCCGATCTCGGGCTGGCCCTTGACCGATAAGAATAGACCAATCGCCCCGACAATGCCGTCCTGGCCAAACTCGATCATTAGGGCGCGGTTTTTGGGATCACGCTGGGCTAGGACCTGGGCAATATAGGTGTCGGCGTGACTGGATTGATAGGGATGGGGCATACGGCTGCTCATCCGCACAATATCCCAGTCCCTGGCCAGCTCGGTCAGGCGCGGGGCATCGCTGGTTTTTGGCGCGCGCAAGCGCAGGCGCGGCGTGATGATGTCGGGCGGGGGCTGTGTCTGGCCCATGGTCTGGCCTCATTGCACAAAACAAAAAAGCGGGGAATCCGGCGTCCGGACTCCCCGCTTGGGTCTTGTCTTGTCCGGATCGCTGCGATTTTGCGGCGCGATCCGGGGGAAGCCTGCGGATCGCCTATTCGGCGGCTAGGGCTTCCATAGCCGGAACGACCGTTACAAAAGTTCGGTCATTACGCTTGGTG
>CANGCO010000065.1 GCA_947452365.1 Caulobacteraceae bacterium | reverse complement strand
TTCTAATGCGGCTCCAAGATCCTCGGCCACGCCCTGACGCGCGCCTAGGGCTGCACAGCCCTCAATCAGGGGGTCCAGGCCGCGATAGGCCTCCGGCATGGCTTCCAGCAGCAGGCCTTCTCGCAGGCCATAGGCGGACAGGGTGATCTGTTCCAGGCCCAATCTTGAGATCAGGCTGTCCAGCACGGTTGCGGCATAGGGCAGGGTCTCTAGCCGCTTGCGCGACATCCCCTCGATTCGGTCTAGCGAGCCGCGCGATTGCCGCGCCACCAGCCTAGCGGCGTCTTGGGCCTCGCCAGCGTTCATCGTGTATTGATGGACAATTCGCAGCGGATAATCGGTCATCCGCATCTGCAAGAGCGCCAGATTGCGCCATGCCCCGCCAACGGCGTGAAACTGTTTGGTTGCGAACGGGGTTATATCGACTAGGTCAAGTTGCCGCTCAACCCGGTCATGCACGGCGACAGGGTCAAAGCTTGCCGGGGCGCCCAGCGCGAACGGGCCAAGCGGCAGGGTTATGCCAAACCCGACCTTGCCCTGATCAATCGTGGTCAATTCAAGGCTCGAGCCACCAAGATCACCGACCACGCCGCAACTGTCCGGCGCACCGGCAAGCACACCCAAGGCGGCATAGCGGGCCTCTTCGGTACCTGTTAGGACCCGAACCTTGAACCCGGTCTCTTGCTTGACCTTTTGGACAAAGGCCAGACCATCCTTGGCCTCGCGCACAGCGGCTGTTGCGGCAACAAACACAGAGGTGGGGGAGGCGGCCTCCAGCACGGCGCGAAACCGGCGAATGGCGGCTAGGCTGGCAGCAACCCCGTCCGGGGCCAAGGCGCCTGTGGTAAACAGGTCTCGGCCAAGCCCCGCCAGGACCTTTTCGTTAAACACAGTCCAGATTGCTCGCCCCTCAAGGCGATAGATCACCAGTCGGACAGAATTGGATCCAATGTCAATGACCGCCGCATCGCGGGCGGGCCTAGCGGCGCGGACCCACATGATCCAGCGAACCCGGTCTATCCTTGGCCTTGTGTCCGCGTCCGGACAGACTGGGATTGGTCATGAAATACTCATGCGCAGAAAAGGCCTTCTTGGCGTTCCAGCCGGTTACCCGGCTATAGACCCCTTGTGGATCCAGAACCCAGCTCTGGGCCTCATCGCGCAGATTCGCAACCATGATCTGATCAAGGACTTGTTGGTGAACGGTAGGATTCTCGATGGGTACCAGGGACTCAACCCTGCGGTCCAGATTGCGCGGCATCCAGTCGGCCGAGGATATGAAGACCCGGCTTTGCGGGCCTGGCATCTGGCTGCCATTGGCAAAACATATGATCCGGGAATGCTCAAGATATCGACCAACAATGCTCTTGACCCGGATGTTTTCCGATAGGCCTTCAATGCCCGGCCTCAGACAACAAATCCCACGGATCACCAGGTCAATGCTGACGCCAGATTGGCTGGCCGCATAAAGGGCATCAATAATCACCGGATCGACCAGAGCATTGAGCTTGGCCCAGATGGCCGCTGGCTTACCGGCCTTGGCATTCTCGGATTCTTGCGCGATCAGGTCCAGAAGGCCGGTTTTCATTGTAATCGGCGAATAGGACAGCTTTTCCATATGATCGGGCTGGGCATAACCCGTGATGAAATTGAACAGACGACCAGAATCTCGGCCCAGACCGGGATCGGTGCTGAACAAGGACAGGTCGGTATAAATCTTGGCGGTGATCGGGTGATAGTTGCCGGTGCCGAAATGGCAATAGGTCTTTAGCCCATCACCCTCGCGGCGCACGACGATGGAAAGCTTGGCATGGGTTTTGTACTCAACAAAGCCAAACACCACATGCACCCCGGCTCGTTCCAGATCGCGGGCCCATTTTAGGTTGGCCTCTTCGTCAAACCGCGCCTTGATCTCGACCAAGGCCGTGACGTTTTTGCCGTTTTCCGCCGCCTCGATCAGGGCCGCGACAATCGGGCTGTCCTTTGAGGTGCGATAAAGCGTCTGTTTGATCGCCAGCACCTGAGGATCAATAGCCGCCTGGCGCAGGAACTGAACCACCACATCAAAGCTCTCGAACGGGTGGTGGACCAGAATATCTTTCTCGCGAATAGCGGCAAAACAGTCGCCGCCATGATCGCGGATGCGTTCTGGAAAGCGCGGTTCAAACGGCTTGAACTTCAGATCGCTTCGGTCGGGGCTAATCAGGGCCGAGACCTGGGCAAGGCCAAGCATGCCATCGACCACCACCACATCCTGCGGCTCGGCATGCAGGTTCTCGATGATGAAGGCGCGCAGATCATCGGGCATGGATTTTTCGATCTTGACCCGAACAACCGAGCCCAGACGGCGCTGTTTTAGTGCCGCCTCAAATTCGCGCACTAGGTCTTCGGCTTCTTCTTCAAATTCCACATCCGAATCGCGCACCAGCCGGAAATTGCCCCGGGCCACCACATCGCAATCTGGGAACAGATGGTCGGTGAACAGGGACAGGAAGGTATCAAGACTGATAAAGCGCCGTTCAACCCGCTTTCCCCGGCCCGGCGCCGACGGCAGTTCCCAGAACCGTGCCACCTGGCTGGGCATGGGCAGGAGGGCATAAAGGCTCTTACCGTCCTTGCGGCGCTTGAGCTTTAAGGCGGTGGCAAAGCCGAGATTAGGCAGGAAGGGAAACGGGTGCGCCGGGTCAATGGCGAGCGGCGTGAGAATGGCAAACAATTGACTGCTGAAAACGGGCTCCAGCCAGGCCATGTCGTCCTTTGTCACCTGGGCCTCGTCCAAAACCTTGAGGCCCTCGGCAGCGAGCTGTTTTTTCAGCTCGAGCCAAATGCGCTGTTGGCTGGCCATAAGCTGGGCCGCAGCGGTATTGACGCGCACCAATTGCTGGCGCGGGGTTAGGCCATCCTGACTGACGACCCTTACGCCTTCGCGCACCTGGGCCTTGAGGCCAGCGACACGCACCATGAAGAACTCGTCCAAATTATTGGCCGATATCGACAAGAATCTTAGCCGCTCGAGCAGGGGATGGCGGGGGTTTTCCGCCTCGTCAATCACACGCTGATTAAAGGCGAGCCATGATAATTCACGATTGAAAAACCGGTCCGGCGAGGCCATTAGCGCCTCATCTAGCCGCGCGCCATGGGTAACAACCGGCTCGGGCGCTGCGGGGACCTCGGTGTTTTTTGCGTCCGTCATAAGCGCCCCGGGGTTGAATAGGGTGGGGCGCTATCAAGAGACCCCAATAGGGTAGGGTTGTGAACGAGCCGCAAGCCGACTGCAAGTCTTCAGGCGAATAGGTCGGGGGTCTGGCCCAAAACTTCAAAAAACTGTCGCGCAAGGGCCTTGGAAACCGGCTTTGCATTGGCATCGGCCATGGCATCGAGCTGAATAACCAGATCGCGGGCTGCGGGCACGGATCGCTCAATTCGCCGCAGCAGATAGGGCAAGAGGTCATCGGCGGGGCGGATATTGTGCTGTTGGAAAAACCGCCTGAGCACAGCCTCGAGCACAAGATCGTCCGGCTCTTGGATCTGGGCCGTGGGCAGGGCCTTGAGGCGAGAGCCCAGATCCGGCAATTGCACCGGCCAGAGGGCCGGCAGGGTACGGGCCGTGATCAGTAGGCCACCGCCTGGGAGTCCGGCCATATTGATCAGGTGAAATAGGGTCTCGTCCGTAATTTGACCGTCTAGGCCATCGATCAAGACCGGTTGGCCAGAGAGCTTGGCGAGGTCGGTATCGCGATCAGGGCTTAAGGCCTGTGCGCCGGTCTGGTCTTGCCAGATCTTGGCCAAATGGCTCTTGCCACAGCCCTCTGGACCGACCAGGGCCAGACACCCGCCATGCCAGTGTGGCCAGGCCTTGATCTGGGCCACAGCCTCGGCATTTGAGCGGGACTCAACAAGGTCCTCGGCCCGAAAACGGGGAGGGTGGTTGAGGTCGAGGCGCAGTTGTAGGCCCAATATCACAGTCCATATGGTCAATTTGCACCCTCAACCTAGGCTATTTGCGGGCAATAGGCGATCTATGGCATTGATCAGATCGCTTTTCAGGCTGGGAAAGATTCCACAGAAGCGGGGATAAGCTTTGGACAAGTTTAAAACCGTGCGTTCGGCGGCGGAAAACTTGACAAAACACTGGGATAATGCGCCCTTCCGCGCCTCATTGTTCGATGGCGCCGGGCGCTGAATCTGGGCAAGTATCGTTTAGAAGAAGACATCATGCACGCTTATCGCTCACACAACTGCGGCGCCCTTCGTTTAGCTGATGCGGCCAGCACGGTTCGCTTGTCCGGCTGGATCCATCGCAAGCGCGATCATGGCGGCCTGATGTTTATCGATCTGCGCGACCATTATGGCCTGACCCAACTGGTCTTGAGCCCAGAAACCCCCGGTTTTGATCAGGTGGAACGCCTAAGGGCCGAGAGCGTTATTCGCGTCGATGGTCAGGTTCTGGCCCGCTCCGGTGAGACGATTAATTCAGGCCTACCGACTGGCGAGATCGAGATCCGGGTCTCTGCGATCGAGATCCTGTCCGAGGCCGCTGAACTGCCTGTGCCAGTGTTTGGTGAGCCAGACTATCCCGAAGAGCTGCGCCTCAAGCACCGCTATCTCGATCTGCGCCGCGAGAGCCTGCACAAAAACATCGTCCTGCGCTCGCAGGTGATCGATTCGGTGCGTAAGCGTATGGTTGGTCAGGGCTTTACCGAGTTCCAGACCCCGATCCTGACCGCCTCTAGCCCCGAGGGCGCGCGCGACTTTCTCGTGCCGTCACGCCTGCATCCGGGCAAGTTCTATGCCCTGCCGCAGGCCCCGCAGCAGTTTAAGCAGCTCTTGATGGTGGCGGGCTTTGACCGCTATTTCCAGATCGCGCCCTGTTTCCGCGACGAAGACGCCCGCGCCGACCGCTCGCCCGGCGAGTTTTATCAGCTCGATGTCGAGATGAGTTTTGTCACCCAAGAAGACGTGTTTGCGTCGATTGAGCCCGTTTTGCACGGGGTGTTCCAAGAGTTTGCGAACGGCAAGACCGTCACGCCCTATCCCTTTCCACGCATCGCCTATCGCGACTCCGTACGCCTCTATGGTTCGGACAAGCCAGACCTGCGCAATCCGATCCAGATGGCCGATGTGTCAGAGCCGTTCCGCGGCTCCGGCTTTAAGGTGTTTGCCGGCATGCTGGAAAACCCCAAATCCGCGATCTGGGCCATTCCTGCGCCCGGCGGTGGCAGCCGCGCCTTTTGCGACCGCATGAATGATTGGGCCAAGGGCGAGGGCCAACCGGGCCTGGGCTATATCTTCTGGCGCGAAGGCGAAGAGGGGGCTGCCGGTCCCATTGCCAAGAATATTGGCCCAGAGCGGACCGAGGCTATTCGCGCGCAGTTGGGCCTTAAGGTTGGCGATGCCGCCTTCTTTGTCGGCGGCGATCCCGACGCGTTTTACAAGTTTGCAGGCGCGGCGCGGAACAAGGTCGGGTTTGATCTGGGCCTGGTCGATGAAAACCAGTTCAAGTTTTGCTGGATTGTCGATTTCCCCATGTATGAATGGAGCGATGAGGAGAAGAAGGTCGATTTCTCCCACAATCCCTTCTCCATGCCCCAGGGCGAGCTAGACTCCCTCAACACCATGAACCCGCTCGATATCCTCGCCTATCAATATGACATTGTTTGTAATGGTATTGAGCTGTGCTCGGGCGCGATCCGTAATCACCGCCCTGACGTGATGCTCAAGGCGTTTGAAATTGCTGGCTATGGCGCCGATGTGGTCGAGGCTGAATTTGGCGGCATGCTCAATGCCTTCCGCTATGGCGCGCCGCCGCACGGGGGTCTGGCCCCCGGCATTGATCGGATTGTCATGCTGCTAGCCGGGGTGCAGAATCTGCGCGAGGTCATTGCCTTCCCGCTGAACCAGCAGGGCCAGGACCTGATGATGAACGCCCCCTCCGAGGTGCGCGAACGCCAACTCAAAGAACTCCACATCCGGATCGCGCCGCCGATTAAGGTTTAGGAGCGGCGGGGGCGGCGGATGCGCCTTCATCTACCGCCGCCTACCGCCTCCAGCCTCGCCCATGACACGCCTTGGCGACTAGGTGGCCGGGCAGGCGGGTTTGGGGGGTGGCGCAGGCCTCATTGATCTGGTCTTGGTCAAGGCCCTTGGCCTTTGAGAAATCAACGCCGCCTATGGCTGTGCGGCTCATGGAAGCATTGGTAAAATTGGCTCCGGCGACGCTGGCACCGGCCATATTGGCCCCGTCCAGCGCGGCGTCGCGGAAGCTGGCCTGGTCAAATTGGCCCTTGCTCAGATTGCTGGCATCCAGATCGGCATCGGTAAAATCGGCCCGGCGGGCATCGACGCCCTCCAGATTAGCGGCGGATAGGTCGCTATGACGCAAAATGCTGCGGGCCATACTGGCGAGTTTCAAATTGATGGCGGGCAGATCCGCGCCGCTCAAATTCACCTCAGCGAGATTAGCGCCTTCGAAATTGGAGCCCATGGCCTCGATCCCGGCCATGACCGCGCCGGTAAATTGGGCCCTAGCTAGGTTGGCCCCGATAAATTCGGTCCCGCGCAGGTCCGCTTTCATGAAATTGGCCCCGGCAAAGTTCGAGCCTTGGAGGGTGGCGCCGCGCAGGTCCGCGCCGACCAATATGGCCCCGCTGAAATTGGCCCCGATAAATTGTGCGCCGATCAGCTTGCGTCCCGCCAGATTGCAATTGAGGCAGACGCCGCCAAACGATACGATCCGCGCAACAACCGGGTTCTTGTCCGCAGCCGTCGCTGGCAGCGGCGACAGGCCCAAGCCTAGGGTTAAAAGGCCGATGATGAGGCCGGAGGTTTGGCGCGGCAGGATCAAAACAAGAGTCCTTGATACGATATGCCGATTTATCTGGCCGTAAATTGTGCTGAATGCACCTTAATTCCCTGTAATGACCTCCATTTAACGCCGGGCTGGGGTCAATCCACATTCACGGATCCCCGTTGGGTTGAATATAGGGGTCTAGGGCTCCGCCTTCACCCTCCGCCGCCTTCCCCGCAAAGGCGGGGATCCAGTCGATAGATTACAGGTCGAGGGAAACGGTCTGGGTCCCCGCCTTTGCGGGGAAGGCGGAAGGGGGCTGATGGCTATGATAGAAATTCCGTCAACCGTATCTGGATTGACCCTAGACCGCGCCAGCGTCCGGGGTCTGTTCGATATGGCCGCACTGGTCACAGACCTGTTGGCCGCCGCGGCTGCGCAGGCTTAGGTCGCCGCACGCTTGGCACACCTCGGCCGGGGTTGGATCCGTGGTCTGGCTACGGTCGGTCTTGCGCCCGCTTATCGGCAAGAACACCAGATTGTCTGGGGTTGCGCCTCTGGAATAGCCCTTGGAAATGAATTTCTGCACAGGCAAGGGCTCGTCCGTATCGGCCTCGGTCCAGGGCTTGCTCAATCCATCCTTACCAAACGCATCGGGATCGGCATTGGCCAGATCGTCTCGGCCCAGATAGGACACGCCCAGTTCACGGAAAATATAGTCCAGGATCGAGCTGGCTGACCGGATGGAGTCATTGCCCGTCACCTGGCCGGCGGGCTCAAACCGGGTAAAGACAAAGGCATCAACAAATTCGTCAAGCGGCACGCCATATTGCAGGCCAATCGAGACGGCTATGGCGAAATTATTCATCACTGAGCGGAAGGCCGCGCCTTCCTTGTGCATGTCGATAAAGATCTCACCGACCTCGCCATCCTCATATTCGCCCGTATGCAGATAGACCTTATGGCCCCCAACAGCGGCCTTTTGGATATAGCCCTTGCGCCGGTCGGGCAGCTTGCGCCGGACCCTGTCGCGCTCGATCACCCGCTCTATGATCCGTTCACTGACGATAGGCTCTGGCGCGGGCCGTGTGCGGCCGTGGCTCGTCTCCTCTAGATCGGGCAGGTCAAGGACCAAGGTCTCTGGCGCGCGCATTCGGCGCAATTGTATCGCCCTTAGGCCTGCCCTTGCTCCGGCCGCTTGCAGACGCGTGGCTAGGGCCGGTTCATCCTGAAAGCCAAGTGTCAGGCTCATCAGGCTGGGCGCGCAGCTAAAGGCTTCGGCGGCCACCGTCATGGCCATCCGTGCGGTCATGGCGGCGGGGTCTGAGCCTTGATAATCGGCAAACAGGGCCTTGGCCTGGGGCGGCAAATCGGCCCAGCCCTCTAGGCCTAGGTGACCGCAGGCATGGGCCTGAGCGCCGGCTATGGCCGATGCGTCAAAGCCCATCTGGGCCAGGGTATCAAATTTGGGGTTGCTTAAGGCTTCTTGCGAGACGCCCAGAATATCGCGCAGGAATCCTGTGCCTATCACTTCGGGCGAGAAGGCGCTGCGCAGGTCCCCGCTCATGCGCAGCCAGACTTGCGCCGCCTCGATCTCGTGATCGGTCAGGCCCTTGGCCTTGAGCGTTAGGGGATTGATGAAGGGCGCCTGATCGAGCGTGCCATGGCCAAGGACGTGGGCGCTGGCCGCATCGAGATCGAGATCGAGCTTGCGAATGGCCTTGGCGACAGGGTCAGACAGGGTGCGCACCGTCTCGCCATCAGCGGTTTCGGCAACCGTAATGATCGGGCCGCTTGGGCGCGTGCCAAGGCCTAGACCGCCTAGGCGCAGATCAAGCTCTGGATCATTATAGAGGCTCAAGGTCTGGGCATTGCGCAGGCCCGTGACCCTTGCCGCCGCAAACGCCTCGGTCAGGCGGGGCAGGGCAATGGCGGCGAGGTCATTTTTGCTGGCCAGGGCCGTACAGGTCTTGACCATGGCTTGGACCTGCTCAAGTCGCCCGTCGCGGTCGGTTTCAAAGGCCAGATAGGCCCCTGCCACCTTGGCCATCTGGGCCGAAGCCTCCAAACTGGCAGCCTGGGCCAGGCTAAACAGGCCGCTGACCATCAGGCCCGCCTCATCGGAGCCATAGGCCAGGGTTTGCAAGGTCAAGAGTTCTGAAACGCCGCCTAGGCCCAGCGCCAGCGGACGCCAGCCATAGCGGGTCTGGGCATCGCTCACATTGGCGCTAAAGCCGCAAGCTGTCTCGATCTCTAGCGCCAAGGTCCAAAGCCGAACCGCCTCCATCAGGCCCTCGGCATCAAGGCCCGTGGGCGTCCAGAACTGGCTAACATCAATGGCGGCGCGCGGCGCGCAGTCTAGGCGGGTAATGGTCTCGGCATCGCGCGGGGCAAAGGCCATGATCAGTTGGCCCGTTTCCCAAGCAGCCATGGCAGCGCGACTGGCTGGGCGGCTAGCGGCCTCAACCTCGGCGCGGCTGGCGGTGAAAATCAGGGGCGGGCAGGTCTCTGAAGCGTCGGCAAGATCGGTCTGCCAGTCGCGCTCCCCGGCCCTAGCCAGGGCCATGGCGGTATGGATCAGGCCGTCACTGGCCCCGGCATCGCGCGCGGCCCTAGCGGCGCGGGCTAGGGCGCTATTGTGCTTGGGATCGCTGCAGCGGGCCATGTCGCCGTCGCACCGCGCCACCGCATCCATGACGGCCTGCAGCCTTGCCGAAAGAGCCTCCAGCGCCTGGTGGCGCGTAGTTTGGCTGCGATAATTGGCCAGATGGGCCTTGAGTCTGGGTTCAAACTCAATCGCAGCGAGGTCTAGACCAGTGGTCTCGGCCACAGTCTCAATACCCTGACCAATCAGCGGGTCAATGCGCTGTCCCGTTGGCAGAACAGCCCCCGGCGCGGCCTTGCCCGAAAGCATACTGACCCATAAGGCCTGTTCAAACGCCTTGGCCTCAGCCGCATTAGCAAACAGGTGCTGGTCTAGGCCAAAGGCCGCCAACCGCCTTGCATAGCGTGCGGGGCCTTCGTCGAGCGCGGACTCAAACGGGTGGTCGGGCGTCAGTTCGGCGGGTAGCGCGATTGTGGGGGCATCGCTTGGCAGGGCCTTGCCCCAGTCCAGCCACGACTCAAGCCTTGCTGAGGTCCAGTGCCGGGGCGCCCGAACCAGGGTCACATCGTCGGCGCGGTCGATCCAGCGGTCGTCCAGACCCTGTTGAACGGCTTGCGATGCTGCAATCTGGGGGTCAAAGCGCATGGCGGGCTCCTAAAACAAGGGCCAAGTCTAAGATTGCTGGGGCGGGCCTGCAATAGATGCAGTGGGTTAGGGCGCCTCTATCCACAAGATGTTGTAGCTATAGGTCAGTTTTTTGCGGCTGCCGCCCGCGTGCTCGGCGCTAGACGCGGGCGGGTCACACGCCTATAGTCGCGCCAGCGGCCGTCTAGGGTGCGCTGATGATCAAGACTGTTTTGAGTGGGTCGGTTCAAAGTGCTGAAATCCATATTTACCTGGTGGAACGGAGCGACCATTGGCGCCCGCTTTACCATTGGCCGCCGCGGCGTTCTGGTGGGCGAAGATGCTGGCGGAAACCAGTATTATGAGGCCAAGGATAACAGCGATTCCTATGATGGCCGTCGCCGACGCTGGGTGATCTATCAGGGCTATGCCGAGGCCTCTAAGGTGCCGCCGGAATGGAATGGCTGGCTGCGTTATACTTACGACGAGACCCCCATCCAGTCGCCCTTGCCGCGTCAGGCTTGGGAAAAGGATCATTTGCCCAATCTTACCGGAACGGTTCTGGCTTGGCGTCCGACCGGTTCGATCAGCCGCCTGGGCGTGCGCCCCGAAGCCACTGGCGATTATCAAGCCTGGAAGCCTGACTAGGGCATGAATGGTCACAAACCCTCTGGGCTGGCGCTTCTAATCGGCTTGGCGGTCTTGGCCTTGCCGGCGCAGGCCCAACAGGCTGATCGCCCGATTATTCTGCAAATTCAGGACCCACCTATAGACGCGGCCGCAAACCCCGATCCCGCCGCCGCGCCGATCGACCCGACGGAATCCGCATCTATACCGTCATCGGCCCGCAGGCCCTTGGAGCCGCCCAAGCGCAAGCGCTATACGGTGGCGATCTTGCAGGTGTTGGACAAGGTCACAGCCGAAACCCTGAAATTCGAGGCCAAGGTCAATAAGCCAGTCCGCTATAAGGCCTTGGTCATCACGGTGCGGACCTGCGAAACCTCGGCCTCTGATGAACCGGTGCGCGATGCCTTTGTCAATCTGCAGATCGATTCGGTGCCGGTGGTGCTTGAAGGCAAAGCGACCGTGCCAGGTCGGCAATTGTTCAAGGGTTGGATGTTTGCCTCGACGCCGGGCTTGAACGCGTTTCAGCACCCGACCTATGATGTCTGGGTAATGACCTGCAAGACGTCTGCGCCTGCCGCATAGGTCGGCAATTGATAAAAATCACAATTGCGGTTTAGGGCCAGTCCAAGCCGCCTTTGATAATCCATACGGCTAATATCGCGCACGCCAAACTGGGTCAGGTGCTCGGTCAGGAACTGGGTATCAAGCAGAAGATAACGCCCCGCAATCAGACGTGCCACAAGATGCACCAAGGCGACCTTGCTGGCATCGCGGGCGGTAGAAAACATGCTCTCGCCAAAAAAAGCACCGCCTAGGGCCACGCCATAAAGCCCACCGACCAGTTGCCCATCCTGCCAGCACTCTATGCTATGGGCCAGGCCCCGCACGAAGAGTTGGCCATAGAGTGCCTCAATCGCGCCACTAATCCAGGTCTCGGTGCGTCCCGGCCGCTCGGCCGCGCAATTGGCGACCACGGCATCGAAGGCAGTATCTATGCGAACGGCATAGGGTTCTGATCGCACGGTTCGCGCCAAGCGCCTGGGGATGTGAAACTGATCGAGCGGCAGGACCCCGCGCCATTCAGGATCGACCAGAAAAACACTCTCATCCGTCCGCGAATCCGCCATGGGAAACACGCCGCGCTCATAGCACTTGATCAGGTCGTCAACGGTAAAACGCGCCAAGAGTCTACCCCGACCGACGGGTCTTAGCCGCCGGCCTTGATCCAGTTTTCCAGCCAATGAATATGATAATCCCCGGCAATAATGTCATCCTGAACCAGCAGGTCTTGGAACAGGGGAATTGTGGTCTCGATCCCGCCAACCACCATTTCGCTTAATGACCGCCTTAGGCGCGCAATGCATTCCCGCCGATCGCGGCCATGCACGATCAACTTGCCCGCAAGACTGTCATAATAGGGCGGGATGGAATAACCGGCATAGAGAGCCGAATCCAGCCGCACGCCAAGACCGCCGGGGGCATGAAACGCGCTGACCAGGCCCGGTGAGGGGGTGAAGGTACGGGCATTTTCCGCATTGATCCGGCACTCAATGGCATGGCCCTTGAACACCACATCGTCCTGGCTGAAGCTTAAGGGCAGGCCAGCGGCAATGCGGATCTGTTCGCGTACCAGGTCAATGCCGGTAATCGCCTCAGTCACGGGGTGCTCGACCTGGAGGCGGGTATTCATCTCGATAAAGAAGAATTCGCCGTTTTCATACAGGAACTCGATCGTACCGACCCCCAGATAGCCGATCGCGGCCACGGCATCGACGACCACCTTGCCAATCTTAGCGCGGGTCTCTGAATCAATAATCGGCGAGGGGGCCTCTTCGAGGACTTTTTGGTGGCGGCGCTGCAAGGAACAGTCGCGCTCGCCCAGATGCACCACATTGCCAAAGCTATCGGCAATCACCTGAAGTTCAATATGGCGCGGGCGCTGTAAATAGCGCTCCATATAGACACTGTCGTCACCAAAGGCGGCCCCGGCCTCACCCTTTGCGGTCGCAACGGCTTCGGATAGGGACTCGCGATCCAGGGCCACCTTCATGCCGCGCCCACCGCCGCCGGATGCGGCCTTGATCAGGACGGGATAGCCAATCAATTCGGCGGCGGCAAAGGCCTCATCTTCAGTCTGAAGCGCGCCGTCAGAGCCCGGAACCACCGGAATCCCTGCCGCCTTGACGGCCTGCTTGGCGGTGATCTTGTCGCCCATCATGCGAATATGCTCGGGCTTTGGACCAATAAAGGTCAGGCCATGGGCCCCGACAATCTCGGCAAACCGGGCATTTTCCGACAAAAAGCCATAGCCAGGATGGATGGCCTGGGCACCGGTGATTTCCGCCGCCGCAATGATCGAAGGGATATTGAGATAGCTTTTGGCTGCGCTGGCGGGGCCAATACACACGCTTTCATCGGCGAGCCGCACATGCATGGCGCTGGCATCGGCCTCGGAATGGACGGCCACAGTGGCAATGCCCATTTCCTTACAGGCGCGGTGAATCCGCAGGGCGATTTCGCCGCGGTTGGCAATCAGGACCTTATCAAACATCGCTCTAACCGAGGATCACGAGGGGTTCACCGAACTCGATCGGGTCGCCGTCAGCGATAAG
>CANGCO010000064.1 GCA_947452365.1 Caulobacteraceae bacterium | reverse complement strand
TTCTTGTGAGCCATCTGGAACTCCTAAATCTCTAGCGAAGCCTTAAGCTTCGGCGCCCTCAGCGGCGTCTGCGACAGGGGCGGCCTTTTTGGCGCGGGGCTTTTTGGTCTCAGCCGCAGCCACGACCGGTGGGGTCCAGGCCGCTTCCAGCTCGGCGACCAGATTGGTCAGGCCGCGAGCCTTGGCATTGAGTATGGCGCGTGGGGTCAGATCAACCGTACCATCCCAGGTCTCGGTCAGGCCAGCGCCGGCCAAGGAGGTCACCCGCACAACCGATTCAATCTGACGATGACCGCCGGTGCGGCGATAGCCCTGACGACGGATCTTCTTGAAGATCTTGATCTTCACGCCCTTGCGGGTTTCGATCAGGGTGCCGGTCACGGCAGCGCCTTCAACGACCGGTGCGCCGACGACAACATCAGCGCCCTCGCCGAGCATCAGCACTTCGTTGAACGCAACCTGTGCGCCTGGTTCGCCGTCAAGCTTTTCGACAACAAGCAGATCGCCCGCCTGAACCCGATATTGCTTCCCGCCGGTCTTAATCACCGCGTACATGGACTTAAAGCCTCTCTGGTGCGGCCCGGGCCAGCCTCAAATATACAGAGACAACCAGAACCGAGATCGCAAAAAATATTGGCCCGCGAGTGGTCCCGCGGGCGGAGGCAGGACTTATACAGCCGTCTTTCCATGAGTCAATGTGAAGCGCACCAAGTTTGCGTTTGAAGTTGGGCCTGACTGTGCGGTGGGGTTGGGACGCCGGGCAAACTCTGATGTCGCATGTTATAGTGTAACGTGTTAGCATCCGGTCATGGCAAAATCGTCATTTAATCTTTTGCATATGAGTGTCCTGTCCCGGCTGGGGCTGGCGGGCCTGATTTGCGCCCTGATCTGGACCGGCGTTATCTGGGCCATATCAGTGATGGGATCGGGTCAATGAGCGCGGTTCGCCTGCATGACCTGACCCTTGGCTATGAGCGCCGCCCGGCTGTGCATCATTTGGACGGAACCTTTGGGCTTGGCTGCGCTACGGCTGTGGTCGGGCCCAATGGCTCTGGCAAGTCGACACTTTTAAAGGGCTTGGCCGGTGCCCTAGCGCCCTTGTCGGGCCGGGTGGATCGCTCGGGCCTCAAGGCGCGGGACATTGCCTATCTGCCGCAAGATCACGGGGTTGACCGCACCTTTCCCATGACCTTGGGCGAACTGGTCACGCTTGGCCTTTGGGGCCGCCGGGGCCTGTTTGGCGCGATCAACGCCTCTGACCGTCACACGGTTGAACATGCCATGCAGGCGGTTGGCCTTGGCGGGTTTGAAGACCGGGCCCTAGACAGCGTCTCTGGCGGCCAATTGCAGCGCGCCTTGTTTGCGCGTGTCCTGGTCCAAGATGCAAGACTGATCTTGCTTGATGAGCCCTTCACCGCCCTCGATGCCCGCACCACGACTGACTTGATTGCCCTGGTCAAGCGCTGGCCCGGCGAGGGGCGCACCGTGGTCATGGTGCTGCATGACCTCGACATGGTGCGCGAGGTTTGCAGCGATACATTACTACTCGCCCGCGAAAAGGTTGCCTGGGGCCCCACAGAGGCAGCCCTTGGCGGCGAAAACCTGCTAAAAGCCCGCAGGCTGTCTGAGGCCTGGAGCCAGGAAGCGGCGGTTTGCAGCCGCGATCACGCGGCGTGAGCGCATTGACTGGCCTTGCCGATGCGCACTTTGCCATGCCCGCAGCCATTGCTGGCGCTCTGGCGCTTGCCTTTGGCGGCGCGCCGCTGGGCGTCCTCTTGATTGCGCGGCGTATGAGCCTGGTGGGGGATGCCTTGTCGCATGGCATATTGCCGGGCGCGGCTCTGGCCTATCTGGTGGCTGGGCCTGATCCTGTTGCCCTGACGCTCGGCGCGTTGGGTGCAGGTTTTCTTGTGGCGATCCTGTCCAGCCTCTTGGCCCGCACGGGGCGTTTGCCAGAAGACGCTTCGTTTGCAGTGTTTTATCTCAGCGCCCTGGCCTTGGGCGTCGTGATACTGGGGCGCAGTGCCAATGCCGAGGCCCTGCTGGACCTGTTGTTTGGCGCAGCAGGCGGGCTGGACGCCACAGGCCTGATCGTGTCGGCCATAGCCGCGAGCGCCACCTTGATCCTTTTGGCCCTATTTTTGCGCGGGTTTTTGGCCGAAAGCGCGGACCCGGTATTTATGCGCGCCTCAGGCCTGCCCGGCGGGCTGTTGCATCTGTTATTGATGATGCTGGTGGCGCTAAATCTGGTGGCTGGGTTTCGCGCCTTTGGGGCCTTGATGACGGTGGGGCTGATGATGATCCCGGCCGCCTCGGCAAGGTTCTGGGCGCGCGGCTATACTGGCCAGGCCGCCGCTGCCGTCTTGATCTCGGTGCTGGCCAGCGGCAGCGGCCTTTGGCTAGCCCAGGCCTTGGGCTGGGAGCCCGGTGCGATCATGACCCTGTGCGCGTCGGTTTTGTTTGCGGCCTCGGCCCTGATCGGTCCCAATAAGGGCTTGTTGCAAAACCTACCGGGCCGCACGCACCTGGAGGGTTGATACCTCTTCGCAGAGCGTGGCTTGCCGTATACAAGGACTGTTATGACCCAATCTGCCCCCACAAAAATCCCTGTCACCGTCCTGACCGGCTATCTCGGCGCTGGCAAGACCACCTTGCTCAACCGCATCCTGTCTGAGGACCATGGCAAGCGCTATGCCGTCATCGTCAATGAGTTTGGCGAGATCGGGATTGATAATGACCTGATCGTCGGGGCGGACGAAGAAGTGTTCGAGATGAATAATGGCTGTGTCTGTTGCACCGTGCGCGGCGACCTGATCCGGGTCTTGTCTGGCCTGATGAAGCGCAAGGGCGGGTTTGACGCGATTATCATCGAGACTACGGGCCTGGCGGACCCCGGTCCCGTGGCCCAGACCTTTTTTGTCGATGAGGACGTCAAGGCCCGCACCAAGCTTGATAGTGTCACCACAGTGGTCGATGCCAAACACGTGCTCTTGCGCCTATCGGACAGCAAGGAGGCGCGCGAACAGATCGCCTTTGCCGACCAGATTGTGCTGAACAAGACCGATCTGGTGTCTGAAGACGATTTGCGCATGGTTGAGGCGCGCCTGCGCCGCCTCAATCCGCTTGCTCCCATCCATAGGGCCCAGCGCTCGAATGTGCCGCTCGATACGATTTTGGGCCGCGGCGGGTTTGATCTGGACCGGATTGTCTCGATCGAGCCGGAATTTCTTAATCCCGCCCATGGCGAGGCCGGGCACGTGCATGATGAGCATTGCGCTCATGATCATGGGCACGACCACCATCATGACCATGGGCATGACCACGGGCATGCCAAGGCCTCAGATATTCATGATGATGATATTCGCGGCATATCCTTGCGGCTGGACCGGCCGCTCGACGGCGGCAAGATCACCAATTGGCTGAATGATGTCTTGGCGACCCAAGGCCCCGACATCTTGCGCGCCAAGGGCATTATTGATGTGGCAGGCGATGAGCGCCGCCTGGTGTTTCAGGCCGTGCACATGATCCTTGAAGGCGATTTCCAGCGCCCCTGGCAGGCCACGGACGAGCGTCATAGCCGCCTTGTCTTTATCGGACGCGATCTGGACGAGGCCAAGCTGCGCGCGGGCTTTGAGGCCTGCGCGGCTTAAAACTGCGCGCGCAGGCTCTTGGCGTTTTAGCCCTCTAGGCCATCGGTCAGGGGCTGGTCATAGGCGGCCATGGTGGCCATGGTCAGTATGCCTGAGACCGATGAGCTCAAGGGACAGATCTGCACCGGCCGCGACAGGCCAAGCAGGATCGGACCCAGAACGGTTGCGCCGCCCAAGGCCTGAACCAGCTTGGTCGAGATCGAGGCGGAGTGGATGGCGGGCATGATCAGGACATTGGCATCGCCGGTCAGGCGGCAGAACGGATAATTGGCTCTAGCCGTGGCATCGAGCGCCAGTTCCGGGGTCATTTCACCCTCATACTCAAAGTCCAGGCCGTCCATCTCATCCAATATGGCCACGGCCTCGCGCAGTTTTTCCGCGCGCAGGCCAACCGGGGAGCCAAAGCTGGAATAGGACAAGAAGGCGACGCGGGGCTTAAAGCCCAGGCGGCGCACAGCGCCTGCGGCCTCGATTGCGATCTCGACCAGTTCTTCGGCCTCGGGCATTTCGGTGACATTTGTATCGGCAATGAACAGGGTGCGGCCCTTGGACAGCACAATCGACATGCCCATAACCCGGCCGCCGGGGGCAGGGTCAATGACGCGCAAGACTTCTTCAAGGGCCTGATCATAGCTGCGGGTCACGCCGGTGACCATACCATCGGCATCGCCAAGCGCGACCATGGCGGCGGCAAAGCTGTTGCGGTCCTGATTAATCAGGCGTTGAGCATCGCGCAGCAAATAGCCATCCCTTTGCAGGCGCTCATAGAGGAAGTCGACATAGTCGCTATTGCGGTCTGAAAGGCGGGCATTGACGATTTCAAGGCCGCAATCGCCTGGCTCAATCCCGCTCAGGCGCATGTTTTGGTGCACCAGTTCTTCGCGGCCAACCAGGATGGACTGGCCAAGACCTTGGCTCTGGAAGGCATAGGCCGCCCGGATCACGGCGGGCTCTTCGCCCTCTGCAAACACAATGCGCTTGGTTGGCGCGCTTTGCACCGCGCCGGAAATCTTTTGCTGGAAGGCCGCGGCCGGGTCGAGCCTTTGCGCCAAGGAGGCGCGATAGGCGTCCATATCTTCAATCGGCTTGCGCGCCACGCCGGTATCCATGGCGGCCTGGGCCACAAACGGCGGCACATAGGACATTAGGCGCGGATCAAAAGGCGAGGGGATAATATATTGCGGGCCAAATTTGAGCTGACGGCCGTGATAGGCGGCGGCAACCTCATCGGGCACATCCTCGCGCGCGAGTTGGGCCAGGGCATTGGCACAGGCAATCTTCATCTCATGATTGACCCGCCGGGCGCGCACATCCAGGGCGCCGCGGAATATATAGGGAAAGCCCAGCACATTATTGACCTGGTTGGGATAGTCCGACCGGCCTGTCGCAACAATCGCATCGGGCCGCACAGCATGGACTTCTTCGGGCGTAATTTCCGGGTCTGGATTGGCCATGGCAAAGATGAGCGGATTAGGCGCCATCGACTTGACCATATCCTGGGTCAGGGCGCCCTTGGCCGAGAGGCCGATAAACACATCGGCCCCGACCATGGCATCGGCCAGGGTCCGGCACTGGGTCTCGACCGCATGGGCAGACTTATACTGGTTCATGCTTTCGGTGCGGCCGCGATAGATCACACCGGTGGTGTCAACGGCGATGCAGTTTTCGTGCTTGACGCCCATGGCCTTCATCAGTTCGAGCGAGGCAATCCCCGCCGCCCCAACGCCGCACAGGACCAGCTTGACGTCTTCGAGCCTGCGGCCCTGAATATGACAGGCATTGATCAGGCCGGCCGCGGAGATGATGGCCGTGCCGTGCTGGTCGTCGTGAAACACAGGAATATCCAATAATTCCTGCAATTCCGCCTCAATGCGAAAGCATTCTGGGCTCTTGATATCTTCCAGATTAATGCCGCCAAAAGTGACGCCGATATTCTTGATCACGGTAATGATCTCATCGGGGTCTTTTGAGCTGACCTCAATATCGATGGAATCGACATCGGCGAAACGCTTGAACAGGACCGACTTGCCCTCCATGACCGGCTTGGAGGCCAGGGCGCCTAGGTCGCCAAGGCCCAAGATCGCGGTGCCATTGGAAATCACCGCCACCAGATTGCCCTTGGACGTATAGTCATAGGCAAGGTCTGGATTTTCCGCGATCGCCCGCACCGGTACAGCCACGCCCGGCGAATAGGCCAGGGAAAGGTCGCGCTGGGTTGCCATGGGCTTGGTCGCCACCACGGCAATCTTGCCCGGCGTCGGATATTTGTGAAAGGCTAGGGCTTCTTCGTCGGTAAAGGTGCGGCGTTCAGTGGTCATGGTGTTCCGTAATCTTCAAAAACCGGGCATGGGTCGGATGACGAGGCCGCCACCCTAACGAGGCCAGCCCTCGCTCACAACTGTATGCGATCAGATCGGAGAGGTTTTTCCAAGATTTGGTGGCCCATTGCCGACAATGCCCGACACAGTTTAGGCCTTAGGGCTCGGAAATGCCAAGTTTGGACATAAGGACGCATCGGATGAGCCAGGCCTTTGGAATGACAATCGGCGTTGCTGGTGCCTTGGGTCGGATGGGCCAGGTGGTGATTGAAGCGCTAGATGCCCGCGCGTCTACCAAGGGCGATGTCCAGATCGGGGCTGTGTTTGATCGCCCGGGCACAGAGGGCCAGGCGGTTGGCCGCCGGGTTTTAACGTCTGCGTCTGAGGCCTTGGAAGTGTGCCAGGTGGTGATCGATTTTACCCTGCCAAAGGCCTCGGCCGGGCTCGCGCGCATGAGCGCCGAGGGCGCGGGAGCGGCGCTGATCATTGGCTCAACCGGGTTTGATGCCGATGATGAGGTGGCACTGGCCCGCGCCGCCAGCAAGATTGCCATGGTCCGGTCGGGCAATTTCTCGCTTGGCGTCAATATGTTGCTGGGTCTGGTGCGCCAGGCCGCTAGGGCGCTGGGCCCTGATGCCTATGATATTGAGATCCACGAATCCCATCACAGGCGCAAGATTGATGCGCCCTCCGGCACCGCCCTGATGCTCGGCCAGGCCGCTGCTCTTGGCCGCAATATTGATCTGGCGAGCCATAGCGACCGGGGCCGTGATGGCCTGACCGGCCCGCGCACCCCCGGCAATATTGGCTTTAGCGTCCAACGCGGCGGCGGCATTATTGGCGAACACAGCGTCATGTTTGCCGCCGAGGACGAGATCTTGACCTTGTCCCATTCGGCCCGCGACCGCAGCCTGTTTGCCAAGGGCGCCATCGAGGCGGCGATCTGGGCAGTCAATCGCGGCCAGCCGGGCCTGTTTGATATGCAAGATGTCTTGGGCCTGAGCGCCTAGCGCCCGGTTGAGCCAAACCCGCCTTGGCCGCGCGCGGTTTCATCTAGGCTGGTGACCAGGTCCCAATCGGCCTGGACTACGGGGGCGATCACCATCTGGGCGATGCGCTCGCCGCGGCGGAGGGTAAAGTCTTCCTCGCCCAGATTGATCAAAATCACCTTTAGCTCGCCGCGATAATCGCTATCGACCGTGCCCGGGCTATTAAGGCAGGTCAGGCCATGCTTGGCGGCCAGGCCAGAGCGGGGCCGTACCTGGGCTTCAAACCCTTGTGGCAGGGCAATACAAAGTCCAGTCGGCACCATGGCGCGCGCCCCCGGTCGCAGAACAATTGGCGCATCCTCTGGAACGGCGGCGCGCAGGTCCATGCCGGCCGCTTCAGCGGTCTCATAGGCCGGCAGGGCTAGGCCAATGGCGTGACCCAGCTGAACAATCTTGATCTTGGGCGATGGGCTGGACATTAGGCGGCGGACTTTCCGTTCAGGTTTTGCGCAATTTTTTCGGCAATCAGGCGGGCGACCCTGGTCTTGGGCGCACGGTCCCAGCGCTCCAGCCCGTCCTTGGTAATGATCAGGACGGCATTATCCTCACCACCCATGACGCCGGGCTCAGTGACATCATTGGCAATAATCCAGTCACAGCCCTTTTTGGCCAGCTTGGCGCGGCCATGGGCCTCGACATCCTGGGTTTCAGCGGCAAACCCGATCACTAGGCTTGGCCGCGCCGGCCCTGTGGCGGCGAGGCCAGCCAGAATGTCTGGGTTCTCGACCAGATCAAGGCTTGGCGGCCCGCCTGCGCCCTTTTTGATCTTTTGCAGGCCCTCAGCGGCGGGACGCCAATCGGCAACAGCAGCGACACAAATGGCGGCATCGAGCGGCAGGGCCACCTGGCACGCGGCCTGCATCTGGACCGCGGTCTCAATATCGACGCGCCGCACCCCCAAGGGGGTTGGCAGGTTGACGGGACCAGCGACAAGCGTGACGTCTGCGCCCAGATCGGCCAGGGCTGCGGCAATGGCAAAGCCCTGCTTGCCGCTAGAGCGGTTGGTCAAGAGCCGCACCGGATCAATCGGTTCCGCCGTCGGCCCCGCCGTGACGAGTATCCTTTTGCCCGCCAAGGGGCGGTGGGGATTAAGCCGGGCTAGGATCGCCTCAAAAATCGCCTGGGGCTCGGCCATCCGGCCCGGGCCAAATTCGCCGCAGGCCATGGCCCCGTCATCGGGCCCGACAAGGCCTATGCCGTCTTGAATCAAGGTGGCCAGATTGCGCCGGGTGGCGGGATGGTTCCACATGCGCACATTCATGGCCGGAGCCATCAAGACCGGCTTGTCCGTCGCCAAAAGCGTTGTCGTGGCCAGATCATTGGCTAGGCCCTGGGCGGCGCGGGCCATCAGATCGGCCGTGGCTGGGGCCACCACCACCAGGTCCGCCGAACGCGACAGCTGGATATGGCCCATCTCAGCCTCATCGGTCAGGGAAAACAGGTCTTGATAGACCTTGTCCTCGCTTAAGGCGGCTAAGGACAGGGGCGTGACAAAGGCCTCGCCCGCCTTGGTCAGGATACAGCGCACTGCAATCTGGGCCTTGCGCAGCAGGCGCACCAGTTCAAGGCTCTTATAGGCGGCTATGCCGCCGCCCACGATCAGTAAGACCCGCTTTTCGCCCACGCCCAATATCTCCGGCTCTTGAGCCTCGCTTCATAGCCGCTTGCGCAGCAAGGTACAATTCCTAGGCGCTGGACACGGCTTCAGATTGCATCATAGGTTGCGTAAAACCACCTAGGCGGGATTTGGAGAATTGGTCCCATGCTATGCACAATCCATCGAATAGGCCTTGGCACATTTGGTCTTGGCTTGGCGCTTACACTCTGGGCCTGCGATGCGCCGCCATCGGCCGTGGTCAAACCGGCCAAGGACGGATCATCCTTGGGCAAGACCGCTAGCTATGGTGAAGAGCCTAGCGCCGAGCGGTCCGATCAGAGGTCGCGCGCGCGCGAGGATGTCCCCCTGATCAATGGCGCGCCGCTCTGGACCGCGACCCGCAAGCTCAGCGCCCAGGAAAATGCGCAAAAGCATTTTGAGCGCGATGGACAAGATTTTGGCGCCCGCTCGGTTGATGAGTTTGTCACCAAGGCGCATAATTTTGTCAGCCACCCGCCCAAGGGCACAAAGACCCTTGTTCGGCCCAATGGTGACACGCTCTTTTATGACCCAAAAGACAATGTGTTTGCCGTGACGACCAAGTCTGGCGCGCCGCGCACCCTGTTTAAGCCCGATAATGGCCCTGACTATTGGCAAGAACAGGTCGATCGTGAAGCCAAGCGTAAACAGGCCGCGAGCAACCGCGATCAGGGCTAGGTGAGGAGCTTGGCCAGGATAAAGCCCAGCGCCACCATCGCGCCGCCAAGGCCCATGCCCCAGATCAGATGGGCGGTTGTGGCGCGCTTTTGGACGCGCTCGTCTTGGCCGGAGGCCTGCGCCTGACCATAGCTCGCTAGGGCCTGGAGCGCGCCCATGCCGTCCTTGACCAGGCCGCGCATCTTGGCGGCCGGCGAAAGCTCGCGGGCGATCCAGCGGCGGACCACCGGATCGGCTGCGGCCCAGATATCGTGGCCAGGATCAATCCGCCGCGCCACGCCCTCAATGGTCGCCATGGTCTTTTGCAACAAGACCAGCTCGGGCCTAAGCGCCATGTCAAACAAGGCTGTGACCTCAAATAATTGGCCCAGCAATCGGCCCATGGATACGTCCTGGGCGCCGCGGCCAAAAATAGGCTCACCGACCGATCTTAGGGCCTGGGCAAAGGCGTCAATATCGTGGGTTCTTGGCACATAACCGGCCTCGAAATGCACCTCGGCCACCCGGCGATAATCGCGCTGTAAAAAGCCCCAGAGGATTTCCGCCAGATAGCGCCGCTCTTCCGAACCAATCCGGCCCATAATGCCAAAATCAATAGCCATAACGGCGCTGGGCGGGCCAACAAAAAGATTACCCTCATGCAGATCGGCATGAAACACGCCGTGATCTAGGGCCTGGGCTAGAAATCCACGCATCAGGCCATTGGCCAGGGCAACCTTGTCCATGCCGGGCTGGTTCAGGGCCTCAGCTGATGAAAGCGGCAGGCCTTCGGCCCAGATCAAGGTCAAGACGCGCTTGCCAACACCGTCCCAGACCACGGCGGGGGCCCGCATCCAGCCATCCTTGGCCATGATCTTGCCAAGCTCATCGGCGCCAGCGGCCTCGAGGCGCATATCCAGTTCCAGCGCAAGAGAACGGCTCACCGTTTCCGCGAGGGCCTTGGGGGCTAGGCGGCGACTGGCGGGGATCAGGGCCTGCACCAGTCCGGCGGCCAAGCGCAAGACGGCAATATCCTTGGCAATGGCCTGTTCAATGCCGGGGCGCAGGACCTTGATCGCCACCCGTCTTCCATCGACCAAGACCGCGGGGTGGGCCTGGGCAATGGAGGCGGCAGCTATGGCTGGATCGATCTGGGCAAAGACCTGGTCCAGAGGCCGGTCAAGGCCCAAGCGAATAATGGTCCTGGCGGTTTCCAGATCAAACGGGGCGAGCTGGTCTTTTAACCGGTCTAGGTCCTCGGCAAAGGTTAGGCCAAATATATCGGCGCGCGTCGATAAGAGCTGGCCCAGCTTGATTGCGACCGGCCCCAGCCCCTCCAAGACCTTGGCCAGACGCTCGCCCGGGCGTCCGAGCCGAGATCGCGGGCCAGCCAAGAGCCGCAAGATCCGGCCCAGCAAGGCCAGAGGCGCGGGGTAAAACCCGCTCGCCTCGCGCGGCAAGAGGGCATCGGCCCGCGCCAAGGCCCAAACCGCCCCGATTAATCGAAACATGGCCGTCAAACGGCAAAGCCCTGATGCATGGCCGCAACGCCTGCGGTAAAATTGGTCCAGCTAACCCGGGCAAATCCGGCCTGACGCATCAGCTCGGCAAATTTGGCCTGGTCCGGAAACCGGCGAATGCTCTCAACCAAATACTGATAAGAGGCGCGGTCCTTGGCCACCCATTCGCCAATGGCCGGAATGACGGCAAACGAATAGGCGTCATAGGCCTTGCGCAGGGCCTCAGTGGTGGGGTGGGAAAACTCAAGACAGATAAACCGGCCGCCCGGTTTAAGCACGCGGCGCGCTTCTTTTAAGGCCGCCAAGATATCGGTGACATTGCGAATGCCAAACGAGATCGAATAGGCATCCGCGCTCGCATCGGGCAGGGGCAGGTGTTGGGCATCGCCAACGCTCCAGACAATTTGCGGATCGCCGCCGCGCTCGCGGCCTGCAGCGACCATTTCGCCATTATAGTCCATGACAATGATCTGGGCATCTTCCCCGCCCCGGCGCGCCTGGGCGGCCTGGACCATTTTGGCAAAGCGCCGGGCCATATCGCCCGTGCCGCCTGCGCAGTCTATGATCACCTCGCCGGGCTGGGGATTGAGCCGTGAGGCCACGGCATCCTTCCATAAGCGATGCACGCCAACGCTCATCAGATCATTCATTAGATCATAGCGTTTGGCGACGCGATCAAACACGCCGCGCACGAGGCGGGGCTTTTCAGACGCCGCAACGTCGGTAAATCCAAAACTGGCTGTAGGTTGACTCATGGGCTTGCTTTAAACCGGCTTGGCCTTAGCCGCAAATGGGACAATTGATCCCGCATGAATTTGGAGCCCGCCCGTGCCAGAATTGCCTGAGGTTGAGACGGTCCGCCGGGGCCTGGCCCCCGTTTTGGTCGGCCAGAGACTGGCGCGGGTCGAGCAAAGGCGGCCAGACCTGCGCTTTGCCTTTCCCGATGGGTTTGTCCAAACCTTGACGGGGGCAAAGATCGTGGCGCTAGAGCGGCGGGCCAAATACTTGTGGGCGCATCTGGACCGCGGCGTGACCCTGGTCATGCATCTGGGCATGAGTGGGCGGTTTGAAATTGCGGTTCCAGGCGGTGCGCCCGAACGCCCCGGCGACTTTGTCTATGCTGCCGCCTCCGACCCGCGTCATGCGCATGTGGTGTTCGAGACCGAGGCGGGCGTGGTCGTGACCTATTCGGACCCGCGCCGGTTTGGCTTTATGGGTCTCATTGAGACCGAACACATCCATCAGCACCCCTGGTTTGCCCAGATGGGTCCAGAGCCCCTGAGCGCGGGGTTTGGCGGCGCAAGGCTGGTCCAGGCCTTTAAGGATCGAAAACAGACGCCCAAGACCTTGCTGCTGGACCAAAGGGTGGTGGCCGGGCTTGGCAATATCTATGTCTGTGAGGCCCTGCACCGGACCAAGATTTCGCCCCTGGTGGCTGGCGGCACGCTTTCATCAAGGCGGCTGGAGGCGCTGGCGTCCATGATCAAGACGGTCTTGGCCGAGGCCATTGCCGCGGGTGGCTCAAGCTTGCGTGACTATGCGGGGGCAGACGGCGCGCTAGGCTATTTCCAGCATAGTTTTGGCGCCTATGGTCGGGAGGGACAGCCGTGTCCAAACCCGGGCTGCAGGGGCATGATTGCAAGGCTAGTTCAGGCCGGGCGATCGACATTTTATTGCGAGTCATGTCAGGTGTGATTGGCGCTTCGCACCCAGAGGATAGGTCATGGGATTTCGTCGTCTGCTGGGCTCTGCCCTAAGCCTTGGCCTTGGCATTATTTTATTGCTGGTCAAGCCGGTCTTGGCCCAGCCGCCAGTCTGGATCGTTAAGGACCAAAATTCGCGCATGATCCTGTTTGGCTCGGTGCATGTCCTGCCGGCCGGGCCGCAAGGCCAGTTGCCGATCTGGATCCCGCCAGCCCTCAGCGTCGCCATGACCAAGGCGCAAGATGTCTGGTTTGAGCTACCGATTGATCCGGCCGCTGCGGCCCAGGTGTCACAGCTTGCCATGGCCAAGGGGATGCTGCAGCAGGGCCAGAGCCTGTCTCACCAGATTTCGCCCGAGGGGCGTGAGCGTCTGGCCCGCATTGCCTTGCGCCTTGGGTTTCGCCCTGACCAGCTGGACCGGTTCCAGCCCTGGCTGGCCGAGGCGAGCCTCGCGGTCGCGGCATTCCAGCTGGATGGGGCCAGCGGTAGGGACGGGGTTGAGCAGATCTTGTCGGCACGGATTGGGCCAAAAGTGACCCGTAAGGCGTTTGAGACCCCGCAGGAACAGATCGGCTTCTTGGCCAGCGCTAGCCCAGCCGAGCAGCGGGCCTCCCTAGAAGAGACCCTGCGACAGATTGATGAGGAGCCAGACACCTATAAAGACCTTGTTAAGGCCTGGATGGCCGCAGACCTTTCAAGCCTTGATCGCGAGGCCCTAGAGCCGGTTCGAAGCCTGACGCCTGGCCTTTATCAAACCCTGATCCGCCAGCGGAACCTGAACTGGGCGCAAGCCCTTGTTAAGCGCATGGCGGGGCGGGGCACGACGCTTGTGGTGGTGGGGGTTGGGCATTTGATTGGACCCGATGGCCTGCCGGCCCTGTTGCGTGCCCATGGGTTTGTCGTAGAGGGGCCTTGAGGCTTGATCTCGCTATATGGGCGGCGCAATCCAACAGAATGACTCAATCGCGTTGACGCCGGGCCTGGCTTTCAGTATATGCGCCCATTCCTGATTTCGGTGGCAGGCCTCTTGCCCGCCGCTTATCCATTCGAAGGTTTTAAAACCCATGGCCAATACGCCCGGCGCCAAAAAGGCGATCCGTAAGAT
>CANGCO010000063.1 GCA_947452365.1 Caulobacteraceae bacterium | reverse complement strand
GCCATGCGCGCGATTATGATCAATGGCGGCAAATGGGCTTAAGCGGCTGGTCCTATGGCGAGGTCCTGCCCTATTTCAAACGCTCCGAGACGCTCGAAGGCGGCGGCGATGACTATCACGGCAGTGATGGCCCGCTCTATGTGTCCAAGGCCTCGACCCCCAATCCGATCTTTACCAGCTTTATCAAGGCCGGGGCCGATGCGGGCTATAAGGTCACAGCCGATTTCAACGGCTATCAGCAAGAAGGCTTTGGCCCCTACCAACTGACCATTAAGGATGGGCAGCGCTGGAGTGCGGCGCGCGGCTATCTGCATCCGGTTAAGGATCAAAGGTCCAATCTGGTCACCGAGATCGAGGCCCGCACCACCAAGATCATCATCGAAAACGGCCGCGCGGTTGGCGTAGCCTATGTGCAAGGCAAGAAGCAGACGGCCAAGATTGCCTATGCCGATAGCGAGGTCTTGTTGTGTGCCGGCGCAGTTCAGTCGCCGCAAATCTTGCAATTATCGGGCATTGGCGATCCAGAGGCCTTGGCCAAGGTCGGGGTGCCGGTGGTGCATGCGCTCAAGGGCGTGGGCAAGAATCTGCAAGATCATCTGGATGTGGTGATTTCGTGGGAGTGCCCTGAAGCCATTACCGCCTATTCCTATAATAAGGGCCTGAAGCGCCTGGCCACGGGCCTGAACTATCTGTTGCGCGGTCAGGGTCCGGGACGGCAAAACTTCCTTGAGGCCGGGGCCTTTTTGAAGTCGCGCCCCGATCTGGACCGGCCTGACCTGCAATTGCATTGCGTGCTGGCGATCATGAAGGATCATGGCAAGACCGTGATCGAGAAGGACGGGTTTTCGGTCCATGTCTGCCAGCTGCGCCCCGAAAGCCGCGGTGAGGTTGCCCTGCGTTCGGCCGATCCGTTCGATGATCCCGCGATCTTGGCCAATTATCTGGCCACGGACGAGGACCGCCGGGCCCTGCGCGAGGGCGTCAAGATGGTGCGGGCCCTTGTTAAGGGCGCGGCCATGGACGCGGTGCGCGGCGAAGAATTCCAGCCGGGCGAGGCCATCCAGTCCGATGCCGATCTGGATGCCTGGATCCGCGAAACCTCTGAAACCATTTATCACCCGGTCGGCACCTGCCGCATGGGCGCGGCGGGCGATGACTTGGCCGTGGTCGATGAGACCTTGTGCGTGCATGGGCTAAAGGGTCTGCGCGTTGTCGATGCCTCGGTCATGCCAACGCTTATTGGCGGCAATACGAATGGCCCGACCATTATGATCGCTGAAAAGGCCGCCGACATGATCCTGGGTCGTGCGCCCATGGCGGCTGTGACGGTTCCGGTATTTGAGGATGCGACTGCGGCCTAGAAGCAGCGTGGGGGGGCGGCCTTAATCTTTGCTTGGCCCCCCGCGACAAATCGCCTTATATTCTATGTTAACGGGGGCTCAATCGGGCTTCGAGGAGGGTTACATGGCTGGACTGCTGCAGAACTTCAGAAACACCATTATTGCCGGGACCGTATTGGCCCTGATCATCATTTCTGGCTACCGGATGCATTACGGCTCCATGGATGCCGTGTTCTGGCAGGCGGTTTTCCGCTTCCTGCACGTGTTTGTTGGGATCGTCTGGATTGGTCTGCTTTATTATTTCAACTTCGTCCAGATCCGCAAAATGCCGGAAATCCCCGCTGAGCTAAAGCCAGCGGTTTCGAAATATATTGCGCCAGAAGCCCTGTTCTGGTTCCGCTGGGCCGCCTTGGCCACCGTTCTGGCCGGCATCATACTCGCCTGGAACCGCGGCTATCTGGTCTCGGCCTATAGCTTGGGCGCGACCGAAGGCTTTAGCGTGCCGCAGCATACCTTTATCGGTGTCGGCATGTGGCTCGGCACCATCATGTTCTTGAATGTCTGGCTGTTCATCTGGCCAAACCAGAAGATTGCACTGGGCATGGTTGAGGCCGATGCCGATGCCAAGGCCAAGGCCGGTCGCACCGCCATGCTGTTTAGCCGCACCAACCTCTTGCTATCCCTGCCCATGCTGGCGACCATGACCATGAACCAGACCCTGTTCGGCTAAACCCGATCAGGCCAAGACTGGAAAGGGGCTCGCTAGCCATAGCGGGTCCCTTTTTTTATGAGGTGGGCGCATGGATGATAACATCGAGGCCGAGGTAAGGCGCGCCGATCCCGACCGCTGGCTGGCGAGCCGCCTGATCAGCGATGGGGCGGTGCGCACGGATGTGCTGGCTGTGCTCGCCTTTGATGCTGAACTCGCGCGGGTAAGGGCCGTGGTCAGCGAGGCCTTGCTGGGCGAAATTCGCCTGACCTGGTGGCAAGAGGCGCTGGACGAGATTACCCAGCAGCGCCCGGTGCGCCGCCACCCGACGGTTCAAGCCTTGGCCCTGTCTATCCAGAGTCGCGACCTGTCGCGTGTGCTCCTATCCAGCCTGATTGAGGCGCGGATTGAGGATCTGGATGGGGCGGTGTTTGGTGATCCGGATAAGGCCATGGCCCATATTGACCAGACCAGCGTCGCCCTCTCGGCCCTAATCTTGCAAATCCTGTCGCCCGGCACAGACCTGCACACCGTCCAGGCGGTAAGCCGCGCCTATGGCCTTGCACGTCTTCGGTTAGCCGGGCGTTTGACGCCTGAGCTTGCCACAGGCTGGGCCCCGCAGCGGATAAGCGCTGATCTGGCCTTGGGCGCTCAAGCTATAAGGGCCCTGCCGGTAGAGGCTTTCCCGGCCATTGCCCATTGCGCCTTGACCAAGAGCCTTGCCAAGGGTCGTGAACCTGGCCCCCTGACCAAGCGGGCCTTGATCTTTTGGGCCAGCCTGACGGGCCGCGTCTAGCGCGCTAGCCAGGCGTCGAGATCGGCAAGCGCGCGCACGCTCATCAAGCGTTTCTTGGCCCGGCCGCGCTCTTTCAAGGGCAGTTTACGGCCCTCATGATCGAATTTAGGCGGCTCGATCGGGGGCAGGAGCCCGTAATTAATGTTCATGGGCTGGAAGGCGCCGCCCTCAAGATGGCCGCCTGTAATATGGCTGATCAAGGCGCCAAGCGCGGTGGTGGCGGGCGGAGCCTCCAGGGTCTGACCAAGCGCTTGGGCTGCCGCAAACCGACCCGCCATCAGGCCAATGGCGGCGCTTTCGACATAGCCCTCAACCCCCGTCACCTGGCCGGCAAAGCGCAGGCGCGGCTGAACCTTGAGGCGCAGGCTGGTATCGAGCAGGCGGGGCGAATTGATAAAGGTATTGCGGTGCAGGCCGCCCAGCCGGGCGAACTGGGCATTTTCCAGGCCTGGAATCTGGCGAAACACGTCGGCCTGGACCCCATGCTTGAGCTTGGTCTGGAAGCCGACCAGATTATACAAGGTGCCGAGCGCATTATCCTGGCGCAGCTGAACAATGGCATGGGCCTTGACCAGGGGATCGCGCGGATTGGTCAGGCCAACGGGCTTAAGCGGCCCCCAGCGCAGGGTCTCGTGCCCGCGCTCGGCCATGACCTCGATCGGCAAACAGCCATCGAAATAGGGCACATTTTCCCAGTCCTTGAACTCGGTCTTGGGGCCGTCCAGCAGGGCCTGAATAAAGCCCTCATACTGGTCCTTGGTCATGGGGCAGTTGATATAGGCCGCCTTGTCACCGCCCGGGCCTTCCTTGTCATAGCGCGACTGACGCCAGGCAATGTCCATATTGATACTGTCGGCATGGACAATCGGGGCAATGGCATCAAAAAACGATAATTGTCCCTCGCCGGTTAGGTCCAGGATGGCTTGGGACAATTCGGGCGTGGTTAAGGGGCCCGTGGCGACAATGACGTTTTGCCAGTCGGAGGGCGGCAGGCCAATCACCTCTTCGCGCTCAATCGTGATCAGGGGGTGGGCTTCAAGCCGGGCCGTGACCTCCGCCGAAAACCCCTCGCGATCGACCGCCAAGGCGCCGCCTGCCGGGACCTGATGCACATCGCCGCTGGCCAAGATCACCGAGCCGCAGCGCCGCATTTCGGCATGCAAAAGCCCGACCGCATTATGCTCCCAATCGTCAGAGCGAAACGAGTTGGAACAGACAAGCTCCGCCAGGCCCTGGCCCTGATGCGCTTCAGTGCCGCGATGGGGGCGCATTTCGTGCAGGATGACCGGCACGCCCATCTGGGCCGCCTGCCAGGCCGCTTCCGATCCGGCCAGGCCGCCGCCAATAATGTGTAGAGGATCAATAGACATGGCCCGCTTATAACCGCTAAATCGGCGGGGTTGAACAGGGGTGTGGAATGCGGCTTCAATTAGATCTGGCGCTGGTGCGAAACAGCCTTGGCCATGGCCTCGCGGTGACGCGGCTGGCCTGGAAAAAGTGCCCCGGCATACTGATCTTGATGCTGGCGGCCATACTGGGCGCGAATAATCTGGGTCTCGCCTTGGCCCATCCGGGCTTGGCGAATTTCGGTCTGCTTCTCGTCTATAACTTGGCCAGTATTGCGGCTTATGGCGCTGTGTACAGGCTGGCGGCGGGCGATGACGAGGCGGGGGCCAATGGCCTAGGGCCTTGGGGTTTTCAATGGCGGGCCTTGGAAGGGCGCTTACTGGGCGCAGCCTTGTTGCTCGTGCTCTTGTTTGTGTTTGCGATCGTGCTGGTGGTGTTTTTGCTCTTGGCGCTGGCGGCCATTATTGCCTATGGCCATGGTCATGAACTGACCCTCAGTAGTCCAGCGGCCATTGGGGCCGAACTGGGGCTGGGCGGCATAGTGGTCATGTTGGTAACCAGTGTCCTGGCGCTTGTGGCCTCGGTTAGCCTATATTTAAGGCTTTGCCTGTCGGGTCCGGCCAGTGCTTATTCGGGCAAGATTTCGGTGCTTTCGACCCTAGGCTTGACGAAAAACCACAGCTTAAGCTTCCTGTTCGTATTCGGGGCAATCTATGGCCCCATGATCCTCTTCATGCTTTGCGGTGAGGTTTTGATTAGTGTCCTTGCGCGTGTGGGTATGGATTTGTCGGGCCTAAAGATCGGCTTTTCCGCGCTGTATACGGGTCTGGGGACCTTGGTGATCGTCCCCATGATTGCCGCAACGCAAGCCGCCCTTTACCGCTCACTCAAAGCGCGACATAACCAATCGTAATACCCGCTAGAGTCGGGCAAGAAGGACTAGGCTATGGCTGCGTTTTCACCCACAGATGTTGCCTTTGAGGGTTTTCGGATCACGCGTGAGCGGCCAATTACGGTTGCGATCTGGACCGGGTTTTATTTACTGGTCAGTCTGGCCCTAGCCATCTTCATGATTGCCACGGTCGGGCCCGAATTCAACGCGCTTGAAAAGGCGGCCCAGAGCGGCGGCGATGTCCAGCAGTCGCTTGAAACCTTGCAAAAGCTTTTGCCGTTTTACGCCGTGGCCTTTCCGGTTGGGATTTGCGTCATGTCGATCTTTGCTGGGGCTGTGTTTCGCATTGTGTTGGGCAGGCCAGGCGGTCTTGCTGGGCATCTGGCCTTTGGTGAGGATGAGTTTCGGCTGGTGGCCTTGAGCCTGATTGTCAGTGTCCTGCTGTTCGCGGCCATGTTTGTGATTATGCTGGTGATTGGCATATTGGGCAGTATTGGCGCCGCCATCAGTCCAGCAGCCGGCGGTTTGATTGCCTTGGTCAGCGCCGTTGCGGCCTTTGTCGGCATGCTCTGGGTGACGGTGCGGTTGTCGCTTTGTGGGCCCATGACCTTTGCTGAGCGCAAGATTGTTGTATTCCGCGCCTGGTCAGTGTCGCGTGGCCATTTTTGGCAATTGCTTGGGTCCTATGCCCTAGCCTTGGCCATGGGCATTGTCGCCGCCCTGATGGCCTTTATCGTGTTTATTGCCTTGGCTGGGGTGTTGGTCGTCGCGACGGGCGGGGCGATTGCCGATGTCGGCGCGCTGTTTCGGCCAGACTTTTCGTCAATTTCGGCGTTTTTCACCCCGGCCATGATTCTGTATCAGGTGTTTGGCGCGGTGATTACTGCTATTTATTATGCCGTGATCCTTGCGCCCCAGGCCATGGCCTATGTCGCCCTGACCGATTATGCGGGCGACACGGAAGGCTAGGCTAGGGCGCTTTGCCTTGCACTGACGGCGGCGTGCCAGCGACTTAATCGCTCAAGACCTCCGGGCATGGTCAAGCCAATCCAGGCGGCGAAATCGATTGTGGTCAGGGCAGCAATATCGGCCATGCTATAGACATTGCCTGCCATGAAATCCTGGCCTTCAAGCTCGTTGTCCAGCCAGGTCATGATCCGGTTCACGGTCTCGCGGTTGGAGTCGCCAAAATCTTGAAACTGGGTCAAGAGCTTGGCCGTATAGGGATGGGCGTGCCGCCAAAACATGCCGACCGGGGTCATGAGCTGAAACTCGATCCGGCGAATGGTCATATCGATCTTGGCCGCCTCAAGCGGGCTTGTGCCAAACAGGGGCTTGTCTGGATAAAGCGCCTCCAGATAGCGGCAGATCGAGACCGTCTCGGTAATCACCGTGCCGTCATCCAATTCCAGGACCGGTATCTGACCTAAGGAATTCTTGGCCTTGAACTCAGGCGTCTTATGCTCGCCCTTCATCATATTGACCGGGATTTCCGGCAGGTCGATGCCCTTTTCGGCCAAAAAGATCCGCACGCGGCGAGGATTTGGGGCTGGGTTTGGCGCGCCATAGAGTTTCATTCTTGTGTCCTCTTAATGTTGGGGATAGCCCCCTCCACCGCTTCGCGGTCCCCCTCCCCCAAGGAGGGAGGATTACATATGACTAAATCTTCCCCCTCTTGGGGGAAGTACCCGCGAAGCCGGGGAAGGGGGCCTCAGGCCCGTTTGGTCTTTAAGGCCTTAACCCGGTCCTTGCGGCGGGCCTCGTGACGATCAAGGATTTCGGCGAGATACTTGCCCGTCCAGCTGTCCTTAGACTTTGCCACGTCTTCGGGCGTGCCGCTGGCCACGATCATGCCGCCGCCATCGCCGCCTTCGGGGCCAAAATCTACCAGCCAGTCCGCGGTCTTGACCACGTCCAGATTGTGCTCAATCACCACCACTGTATTGCCCTGATCGACCAGCTCGTGCAGCACTTCGAGCAGTTTGCGGGTGTCTTCAAAATGCAGGCCTGTGGTCGGCTCGTCGAGAATATAAAGGGTCCGGCCTGTGGCGCGGCGCGACAATTCCTTAGATAGCTTGACCCTCTGGGCCTCACCGCCGGACAGGGTGGTCGCTGATTGGCCAACCTTGACATAGGACAGGCCCACCCGGGTTAGGGTCTGCATCTTATCGCGGACAGATGGCACAGCCTTGAAAAAGCTAGCCGCTTCCTCGACCGTCATATCCAGAATATCGGCGATCGACTGGCCCTTGAACAGGATTTCCAAGGTTTCGCGATTATAGCGCCGCCCCTTGCAGATATCGCAGGTGACATAGACATCGGGCAGGAAGTGCATCTCGATCTTGATCAGGCCATCGCCCTGACAGGCCTCGCAGCGCCCGCCCTTGACGTTAAAGCTGAACCGCCCGGGGCCATAGCCGCGGGCCTTGGCCTCGGGCAATTGGGCAAACCAGTCGCGGATCGGCTGAAATGCGCCGGTATAGGTGGCCGGGTTGGAGCGGGGCGTGCGGCCAATCGGCGACTGGTCGATGTCAATCACCTTGTCGAAAAACTCTAGGCCCTCAATCTTATCATGCGGGGCAGGACCCTCGCTGGCATTATTCAGACGCCGGGCGGCGGCCTTATACAGGGTCTCAATGGTAAAGGTCGATTTGCCACCGCCGGACACGCCGGTAATACAGGTAAACACCCCGACCGGAATCTCGCCATTAATATTGCGCAGATTATTGCCGCGCGCGCCGAACACCTTGACCAACTTTTTGCGATTGATCGGTCGGCGACCATCGGGCAGGGCGATTTCGCGGCTGCCGACCAGGTATTGGCCGGTCAAGCTATCGGCATTGTCCATAATGGCCTGAGGCGTGCCTTCGGCGACAATATGGCCGCCATGAATGCCTGCGGCCGGGCCCATATCGATGACATGATCGGCGGTCAGTATGGCTTCTTCGTCATGCTCGACCACCAGCACCGAATTGCCCAGATCGCGCAGGCCCCTCAGGCTTTGCAAGAGCCGGGTATTGTCCCTCTGGTGCAGGCCAATCGAGGGCTCATCCAGCACATAGAGCACGCCCGTCAGGCCCGACCCGATCTGGCTGGCCAGGCGGATGCGCTGGCTTTCGCCGCCCGACAGGGTGCCAGAGCGGCGCGATAGGTTCAGATAGTCCAGACCGACATCGACCAAGAAGCGCAGCCGATCGGTAATCTCTTTCAAGATCCGGCGGCCGATCTCCATCTGTTTGGGCGTTAGCTGGGCTTCCAGGCTGTCAAACCATTCGCCGGCCTTGCGAATGGCCAGTTCGGACACCTCGCCGACATGCTTGCCAGCAATCTTGACCGCTAGGGCCTCGGGCTTGAGCCTATAGCCGTCGCAGGCCTCGCACGGGGTTTCGGACTGATAGCGCGAAAGCTCTTCACGCACCCAGGCGCTGTCGGTTTCGCGCAGGCGGCGGGCCATATTGGTCACCACGCCCTCAAACGGCTTGGTCACATCATAGCGGCGCGAGCCATCATCATAGGCGAACTTGATCTTGGTCGTGCCCGTTCCAGCCAGGATGATCTTCTTGGCCTCGGGCGGCAGTTCGCGCCAAGGCTTGTCCATCGAAAACCCGTAATGCAGGGCCAGGGCCTGGAGGGTCTGGGTATAGAAGGGCGAGGGGCTCTTGGCCCAGGGCGCGATGGCGCCGTGATGCAGGTCCTTTTCTGGATCGGGGATCACCAGCTCGGCATCAAAGGTCAGCTTGACGCCCAGGCCATCGCAGGCCGGACAGGCCCCGAACGGATTATTGAACGAAAACAGCCTTGGCTCGATCTCGCTGATCGTAAAGCCAGAAACGGGACAGGCAAATTTTTGCGAAAACAGCAGGCGCTGGGGCGCTTTTTCGCCCGGCGCAGCCTCGGCCCATTCGGCCACGGCAATACCATCGGCGAGACGAAGCGCGGTCTCGAGCGAGTCGGCTAGGCGCTGTTCCTGGCCTGGCTTGACCACAATCCGGTCCACCACCACGTCAATATCGTGTTTCAGCTTCTTATCGAGGGTCGGGGCCTCCTCGATCGGGTAGAATTCGCCATCGATCTTCAGGCGCTGAAAGCCTTGGCGCTGGAGGTCGGCAATCTCTTTGCGATATTCGCCCTTGCGGCCGCGCACCATGGGCGCCAGCAGCAAGAGGCGCGTGCCCTCGGGCAGGGCGACAATCTTATCGACCATCATGCTAACGGTCTGGCTTTCAATGGGCAGGCCCGTGGCCGGTGAATAGGGCGTGCCGACCCGCGCCCAGAGCAGGCGCATATAGTCGTGAATCTCGGTCACCGTGCCGACGGTCGAGCGCGGATTTTTCGAGGTGGTCTTTTGCTCGATCGAAATAGCGGGCGACAGGCCCTCGATCAGATCGACATCGGGCTTACCCATCAGTTCCAGAAACTGGCGCGCATAGGCCGACAAGCTCTCGACATAGCGCCTCTGGCCCTCGGCATAGATGGTGTCAAAGGCCAGCGAGCTCTTGCCCGATCCAGACAGGCCGGTCAGCACCACCAGCTGGCCGCGGGGGATGTCGACATTCACATCTTTGAGATTGTGCTCGCGCGCGCCGCGCACGCGGATGAACTGGCTCGGGTCTGACATTCAGGGGCTCTTTAGCGGCCGCGCACCCAATGGCGGCCAAGCCCCTATATCTAGTAGTTAGAGTCGTAAAAACAGCAAGAACATTATGTGAACGACGGTTGGGCGTTTAGGGCCAGGATCGGCCCCCAGGTCATTCTGTGCGCGGTGCAAGGCCCCAATTGGCGCAAGGCCGCAGCATGGGCCGGGACGCCATAGCCCTTATGGGCAGCAAAGCCATAGCCGGGATGGACCGCGTCCAGTTGGTACATGACCCGGTCGCGGGCCACCTTGGCCAGGATGGAGGCCGCAGCAATCGACAGTGACAGGCCATCACCCTTGATCACGGTGCGCACCGGGCAGGGCAGGTCAAAACTGTAATTGCCGTCGACTAGGGCAAAGACGGGGGCAATGGCTAATTGCGTCATGGCCCGGCGCATGGCCAGGCCCGTGGCCTGAACAATATTGAGCTGGCAGATCTCATCGGGGCTGGCCTCGCCGACGCCCCAGGCGAGGGCGCTGGCCTTGATCTCGATTTCCAGCCGGTCGCGGGCCTTTTCGCTGAGCTTTTTGGAGTCGTTTAGGCCCGTGGGGATGGCCTGGGGGTCTAGAATGACTGCAGCGGCGGTGACAGGGCCCGCCCAGGGCCCTCGCCCAGCCTCATCGACACCGCAGACCGGATGGGGGCCTTGCGCCTCTAGCGACCAGTCTGGGCCGCCTAGGCGCATGCTGAGTGCCTGGGACAGGTCACCAGATGATCATTGACCATGCCGACCGCCTGCATAAAGGCATAGACGATCACCGGGCCGCAATATTTGAAACCCTTGGATTTTAGCGCCTTGGCCATGTCCTGGGCCAGCGGCGTCTGGGCTGGGACCTCGCTCATACTGTGCCAAGTGTTCTTGATCGGCGCGCCGCCGACCATGCCCCACAGAAACTGGCTGAAATCTTCGCCGCGATCGCGCATATCCAGATAGATCTGGGCCCCAGATATGGCGGCATCAATCTTGCCATTGGAGCGAATGATTCCGGCATCGGCCATCAGACGGGCGCGATCCGCCTCGCCATAGCGGGCGACCCTCTCTGGATCAAAGCGATCAAAGGCGGCGCGGAAATTGTCGCGCTTGCGCAAGATGGTGATCCAGGACAGGCCGGCCTGAAACCCGTCCAGCACCAGCTTTTCCCACAAGGCGCGGCTATCCCATTCGGGCACGCCCCATTCGGTATCGTGATAGGCCTCATAGAGATCATCGCCGATCATGCCGCGCCAGGCACAGCGGTGGAGCGTTTCCATCCCGGTCTAGTCCTCGACTGGAGCGGCCTTTTTCGCAGCCGGTTTCTTAGCCGCCGCCTTTTTTGCCGCGGGCTTTTTGGCCGCAGCCGCCTTGGCAGGGGCCTTTTTCTTGGGGCTTGCGGCGGCTTTTTCGGCCTTGGGCTTGGCCGCAGCCTTGGCCTTGACCGGCTTTTTCTTGCCCCCGCCCTTGGCATCGCGCTCAGCAATCAGGCGCACAGCCTCTTCTAGGGTCAGGTCCGTCGGCTCCATGCCCTTGGGCACATTGGCATTGGTCGCCTCGTGTTTGATATAGGGGCCAAATCGGCCAGACAAGATCTTGACCGACTTGCCGGTTTCCGGATGCAGGCCAAGATCCTTCAGGGCCGTGGCCTCGGCCCGGCCGCGGCCCTTGCCGCCGCCTGCACGCTTTTCGGCCAGGACCGTAATGGCGCGGTTGAGGCCGACATCGAACACTTCTTCGGGCGAATCCAGATTGGCATAGGTGCCCGAGTGCTGGACATAGGGTCCAAACCGGCCAATCCCCGCCAGGATGATAGCGCCATCATCGGGGTGGTTGCCGACTTCGCGTGGTAGGGACAGAAGCCGAATGGCCTTTTCCAGGTCAATGGTCGCGGGAACCCAGCCCTTGGGCAGGCTGGCCCGCTTGGGCTTTTCCCCCTCGGCCATTTCGACATAGGGGCCAAAGCGGCCAATCTTGAGCCAGACCGCCTGGCCGGTCACTGGATGGGTGCCCAGCTCGCGGTCGCCGCTCTCGGCCCCATCCTCGCCCTCGGCATTGGCCAGGGTGCGGGTAAAGCGGCATTCGGGATAGTTGGAACAGCCAATAAAGGCGCCAAACTTGCCGGTCTTGAGGCTGAGACGCCCCGTCGCACAGGTCGGGCAGGCGCGGGCATCAGAGCCATCTTCCTTGGCCGGGAAGATATGTGGGCCAAGCGCCTCGTTAAGAGCATCGAGAACATTGGTGATGCGCAGTTCGCTGATCTCGCCGACCGCAGCATGGAAATCTTTCCAGAAATCGCGCAGCAACTGCTTCCATTCCATCTCACCGGCCGAGACCAGATCGAGCTTTTCTTCGAGCGCGGCGGTGAAATCATATTCGACATAGCGATGGAAAAATTGTTCGAGGAAGGCGGTGACCAGGCGGCCCTTGTCCTCTGGAATGAAGCGGTTCTTGTCCATCCGCACATAATTGCGTTCGCGCAGCACGGTCAGGATAGAGGCATAGGTCGAGGGACGGCCAATGCCCAGCTCTTCCATTTTTTTGACGAGGCTGGCTTCGGAATAGCGCGGCGGTGGTTCGGTAAAGTGCTGGTCGGCGCGGGCTTCAAGCACCTTGGCGGTTGCGCCCTCCTTGACCATGGGCAGGCGGCCACCGTCTTCGTCGCCGTCGTCATCGCGGCCTTCTTCATAGACGGCCAGATAGCCGTCAAACAGGACCACCTGACCATTGGCGCGCAGGCCTATGCGGCCGTCAGAGGTTTCCATATCGATGGTGGTGCGCTCGATACGGGCGCTTTCCATCTGGGAGGCGATCATCCGCTTCCAGATCAGCTCATAGAGCCGTCCCAGATCGGATTCGAGGCGCAGGGATCCCGGGTTGCGGCTCAGGCTGGTGGGACGGATGGCTTCGTGCGCCTCTTGGGCGTTCTTGGCCTTGGTCTTGTAGTAGCGCGGGGCCTCGGGGACATATTCGCCGCCAAAGCGGCCAGCGATGACCTGACGGGCCTCTACAAGGGCTTCAGGTGCAGACTGGATACCGTCGGTCCGCATATAGGTGATCAGGCCGACGGTCTCGCCGCCTATGTCGATGCCTTCATAGAGCTTCTGTGCCGCCTGCATGGTGCGCTGGGCCGAGAAGCCGAGCTTGCGAGAGGCCTCCTGCTGCAGGGTTGAGGTGGTGAAGGGCGGCGCAGGCGAGCGCTTGGCCGGCTTCTTTTCCACGGCGGTGACGGTGAAGGTTCCAGCCGCGACAGCAGAGCGCGCAGCATGGGCAGTGGTCTCATCGGGCAGATCAAACTTGCCGAGCTTCTTGCCGTCATGCTTGACCAGACGGGCCATGAATGGGTCGGAGCCTGCGCTGACCGTGCCCTCGACCGTCCAATATTCCTGAGTGCGGAAGGCCTCGATCTCGATTTCGCGGTCCACGACCAGGCGCAGGGCCACAGATTGAACCCGCCCAGCCGAGCGCGAGCCCGGCAGCTTGCGCCACAGGACCGGTGATAGGGTAAAGCCAACCAGATAATCCAGAGCCCGCCGCGCCAAATAGGCATCGACCAGCTCCATATCAATATCGCGCGGGGTCTTCATCGCCTCGGTCACGGCCGATTTGGTGATGGCATTGAACACGACCCGCTGAATGGTCGCGTCCTTCAGAACCTTCTTCTTTTTCAAAACCTCGAGCACATGCCAGGAAATCGCCTCACCCTCGCGGTCGGGGTCGGTGGCGAGAATGAGCGTATCTGCGCCCTTCATGGCATCGGCAATATCGGCTAGCCGCTTTGAGGCGCGGGCATCGACTTCCCAACTCATCGAGAAGTCATCATCGGGCAGGACCGAGCCATCCTTGGATGGCAGGTCGCGCACATGTCCGTAGCTGGCCAGAACGATATAGTTCGAGCCCAGATACTTGTTGATCGTTTTGGCCTTGGCCGGACTCTCGACGACGACGACGTTCATTATGGCTCTAT
>CANGCO010000062.1 GCA_947452365.1 Caulobacteraceae bacterium | reverse complement strand
GCTGATCACCTTGTCGGTAAAGACGCTATTGTCCTGCGAGCGGGCGGTCATATCGGTGGCGATCCAGCCGGGCAGTATGGCATTGGCGCGAATGCCATAGCGCCCATGCTCGACGGCCACGGCCTTCATCATCGAGACCACGCCGCCCTTGGTCGCGGCATAGGCCTGGTTGCGCGCCGCGCCTTCAATCGCGGCCAGCGAGGCCACACCGACGATCGAGCCACCCGGCTCACCCTTTTTTGCCCGCTCGACCATGTGGCGGCAGGCCTCGCGGAAGGTCCAGAACACGCCGTCCAGATTAACCGCCAAGGTCTTGCGATAGGTCTCGGTGGTCATTTCAACAAACGAGGGCGAGCCCATGCCAATCCCAGCATTGGCAATCACTGTATGGACTGCGCCCATGGCCTCGACCGCCTCGGCCATGGCCGTGACCACGGCCTTTTCATTGGACACATCAACCGTTTGGGCCAGGACGCGCACGCCATGCGCCAATAATTGCGCCTCGGCCTCAATATTGCGCTCAGGACTCGAGCCCCAGATCACCACATCCGCCCCCGACTGGGCCAGGGCCTGCGCCATACCCAGTCCAATGCCGCGATTACCGCCGGTCACCAGAGCCACCTTGCCTGCCAGATTAAACGGTGAATACGCCATGCCCGTGTCTCCCTAGTTTTTGAACGTTTGTTTGAAGACTATCTTTAGGGGCGGGGGGCGGAAGATCAAGCGCGATTGGCGCGCAAGATCTGCTCGGTCAGGGTCGGCGAAACCGTTTGGGCCAGACAGAGCCAGATCGCATCAATCGGCAGGGCCGCACCATTCACCAAGGCCCCCGGCGCGATGGCAAGCTAGGGCACCGGCCCGGTCAATGGCTCAGGCCGCACCCCTTGAGGCTAAACCATCGGGCTGTTTGCGCGTAAACACCCAGTCCTGGGCGCTGGACAGCTGGGCTTGGAAGGCATAGCCGCCTTGGTTAAAGGCCTTTAAACCCTCGGCCCGGTCAATGCGGCCATCAATGATAAAGCGCGCCATCTGGCCACGGGCTTTTTTGGCGTAAAAGCCAAGCGTGCGTAACTGGCCGCCTTTTTCGTCCTTAAAGGCGCAATTAATCGTCTTAAGCTTTAGGGCCTTGGCATCAACGGCGCCGAAATATTCCTGACTGGCCAGATTGATCAGGCTGGGATCGGCATGGCCCTCGGCGGCTTGATTAAGCGCCTTGGACAAACGATCGCCCCAAAAATCATACAGGTTTGCGCCGCGCTTGGTCTTAAGCCGCGTGCCCATTTCCAGGCGATAGGGCTGCAAGGCATCCAGTGGCCGCAATAGGCCATAAAGGCCGGACAAGATGCGCAAATGATCCTGGGCCCAGTCTAGGCCGCCCCGGTCTAGGCTGCGCGCCTGCAAGCCCTCATAGACATCGCCATCAAAGGCCATGGCCGCCTGCAAGCCGTCTTCACAGGCCGGGTCAAACGCCTTGAACCGCTCAAAATTCAGCTCGGCCAGCTTTTCCGAGATCGACATCAAGGATCGCAGGTCTTGGCGCGTCAGCTTGGACGTGACCTTGGCCAGCTCGGCAATATCCGATTTCAGCTGCGGCGTGGTCAGGGGCAGACTTGCCCCGGTCACAGGGTCCAGCGGCGTATAGTCCAGGGACTTGGCAGGCGACAGGACGATCAGCATGGGCACCCCTTAAGGTCACGATCAGGTGCGCAGATACGACGGCTGAGGCCCTAGAACAAGACCCTCGGATTGAGGATGCGTTTGGGGTCCATGGCCAGACGAATGGCGCGCAGGGTCTCGACCTCCAGATCGCTCTTATAGCGCAGGGCCTCGACCGATTTCATCGTGCCCAGACCATGCTCAGCCGAGATGGAGCCCCCGCGCCGGGCGACAATATCATGCACCGTCTTGGCGCCCTGATCGCGCAGGGCCGCATGGGCATCGCCGTCGCCGCCTTCGGGCACGATGACGTCATAATGCACATTGCCATCGCCGACATGACCAAAGGCAACAATGCGGCAGGCCGGGACCATGGCGGTCACCGCCGCATTGGCCTCATCAATAAAGGCCGCGACCTGACTAACGGGGACCGACACATCGTGTTTCCAGGCCACGCCCTCTGGCCTTTGCGCCGCTGACTGGCTTTCGCGGATGGCCCACAAGGCCTTGGCCTGGGTCTGGTCCTGGGCGAGGACCGCATCGGCGATTAAGGCCTGATCCAGCGCCATGGCCAATAGCCGCTCTAAGGCTGCCTCCGCCGCGCCCGGCTCGCCGCTGGCGGTCTCGATTAGGACATACCAGGCATGGACCTGGCCTAAGGGTTCGCGCAGGCCCGGGATGTTTTTCAGCGCCAGACTGACCCCCAGCCGCCCCATCAGCTCAAACGCCTCAACCGCGCCGCCGGTCTGTTCCTTGGCCAGCGCCAGCAAGGCGATAGCGGCATGGGGCGAGGACAGGCCCACCATGGCTGTGGCGCGGCTGGGCAGTATGGGAAACAGTTTCAGGCTGGCGGCGGTGATAATGCCCAGCGTGCCCTCGGCCCCGATCAGGAGCTGTTTGAGGTCATAGCCGGTATTGTCCTTGCGCAGCCGTTTTAGCCCGTTCCAGATACGGCCATCGGGCAAGACCGCCTCTAGCCCCAGCACCAGGTCGCGCATGGGGCCATAGCGCAGAACCGCCGTGCCGCCCGCATTGGTCGAGACCAGGCCGCCAATGGTGGCACTTCCTTCTGACGCTAGACTTAACGGAAAATGCCGCCCCGCAGCGTGCGCCGCCGCATGCACGGCGCTTAAGGTCACGCCCGCCTCGGCGACAATGACATCATCAAAGGTCTCGACCTCGCGCACGGCGCACATTTTTTCCAGCGATAGCAGGATCTCGCCCTGCGGGATCTGCCCCCCGACTAGGCCGGTATTGCCGCCCTGGGGCGTGATCGCGACGCCGGCCTCAGCACAAATCCGGACAATCTGTGACACCTCATCGGTATTGCGCGGCAGGACCAGCAGGGGCGTATGGCCCGGCCAGCGCCCGCGCCATTCGATCAGCTTAGGCGCCAGTCGATCAGGATCCTGGCTCCAACCGCCCTCGCCGAGCAAGGCCTTGAGCGCGTTCAGGACGGAGTCGGGTAGGGGTGTGGTCATGGCTGGAGATTAGCTTTGGCTTGGCGCGGCGACCAGAGCGATTTGGTCACGGTCCGCAAAGATTGACCTTCAGGCCGTTGCGACAGCATAATGGTGCTTCGCTCTTTGCACCAATGGGACAGCCCATGTCGCGAACCTATTATGTCAAGGCCCTATGGGATGCCGATGCCCGGCTTTGGTATTCGCAGAGCGATATTCCAGGCCTGGTGCTTGAATCGGAAACCTTGGCCGAGTTTGAAGAGGCCATGACTACGCTTGGCCCAGAACTCTTGGCCGAAAATGAAAACATCCATAATCAGCCCGTCAGCATCCAATTCTTGGTCAGCGAGACCCGCGCCTTCGAGGTGATCTAGACCTTATGGTCGATTCCGGCCTGTTTTAGGACCGCATTGGCCGTATGCCTGCGTCTAGACCGTGGGACGATCACGGTCCGGCCAATGATGGAATTGCGCCATTTTTCGTGACTGCCCTTGCCGCCCGCGACTTTTTCAAAGCCGTATCGGCTCAAGATTTCGGTAATGGCGCGATAATAGTCTTCGACCATGTCTGCCTAGCCCACATGCCCCGCTGCGCGTTTTAGCCGGTCATTGATTGCCTCGCCCAAGCCATCTGACGGGATAGGCGCAACCCCGATCGCGCTGGGCCTTAACCGATCAGCTGCCCGCAAAAAGGCGAACAGATTGGCGGCGGCCTCGGCCAGATCGCTTGTGGGGCTGAGATTAAACGCGCTTGGCGTGTCAGGCCCAAAACCGAGCAGGATTTCACCGGGCTGGGCCTCGGTCACATTTATTCGCACCGGCGCATCGGGCGCATAGTGCAGGCTCAGGCGTCCGGGCGATTTATGCGCATCGGCGGCCTGGTCATCGGGATCGAGTGGCCCAGCCACGGCCTCAATCTGCTCACGCGTGATTGCGCCGGGACGCAGGAGCACAAGCCGGCCTGCAATTGCGGCCACCACGGTGGATTCCAGCCCAACCGCACACGCCCCCCCATCCAGTGCCAAGGCCGCCGCAAAGCCGGTCTCTTCCATGGCATCGGCCAGGTTGGTTGGGCTAGGCCTTCCTGAGCGATTGGCCGAGGGCGCGACCACCGGACGGCCAAAGGCGGCGAGCACCGCCCGCGCCAAGTCATGCCCCGGCACGCGCACCGCTACGCTATCGAGACCGGCCCTTGCCAGGTCACAGACCTGATCGGGCGCACGGATCGGGGCCACCAAGGTCAGCGGCCCGGGCCAAAAGGCGCGGGCAAGCTTTCGCGCCCGCCCATCTAGCACGGCCAAGGCCTCGGCAGCGGCAAGGCTCGCCACATGGGCAATAAGGGGGTTAAAACTTGGGCGGCCCTTGGCCTGATAAATCGCTGCCACAGCAAGCGAATTGGCGGCATCGGCGCCGAGGCCATAGACGGTTTCGGTCGGCAGAAGGATCAACTGGCCCTCGGCTAAGGCCTTGGCCGCTTCCGACGCTGACGCCGCGATCAATGCGCCTTTTTGGCCGTCAGATTGATGCGCACCGTCACCCGGGCGGGAATGGCTTCTTCGGTCTTCCACTGGCCTTGTCCTACCCCAAACACCAGCCGGTTAACGACAATCGCACTGGTCATCTTGGCCGTATCACCGCTGACGACCAGAGTGAAGGGCAAGACGATGGGCCTAGACACTTCGCGCAGGGTCAGCTTGCCCGCAGCCTGATAGCGCCCGCCGCCCAGATCGGTAAATCCGGTGCTAACAAAGGTCGCGCGCGGAAACTTCTCAGCCCAGAACCAGTCCTTGGTCGGCAGGGATTCGTCGCGGGTCTGGTCGCCCGTTACGGCCGAGGCTACATCGATTACGATCACGGCCTTGGATGATTTCAGGTCCTTGGGATCGAAGTTAATCTTGGCATCATAGCGCCCAAAACTTCCCTCGAACGCCTCGCCATTCATGCTGCTAACAAAGCCAAGCCGAGAGGCGGCCTTGTCCACAGTCCAGCTAGGGGCCGCAAGCGCTGGCACAGCCATCATGACCGCCGCCAAAAAGCCGAGCAAGACCCGCATGGATCAGGCCCGCTTTAAGAAGGGGATCATGCGCGAGACAATCGTATCGCGGTCAAGAAACTGGTGCTTAAGGGCCGCCCCAACATGCAAGCCGATTAGGCCATACGCGACCCAGGCCATGATCTCATGGGCCTCACTAAAGGCATCATCCAAGGCCTTGGCTTGCGCTACGGCCAGACCATGGACGAAGGGCAGATAGGGCAGGTCGATAAACCCAAACAAAAGCGTCGGAATATTGTGCGGCGAGGCCGAGACCATCAGCCAGCCGCTCATGGGCATGCCAATCATAATGACATAGAAGCCCAGATGCACAGCCAAGGAGGCATAGCGATCCCAGGCCTTCATGCTGGCCAAGGGGGCGGGCGGCGGATTGATCAAGCGCCAAGCTAGCCGCGCTAGGCTTAGCACCAAGACCGTAATGCCCAAGGATTTGTGCAGTTGAAACAACTGGAACTTGGCTAACCCCTTGGCGTCATCGAACTGCCAGGCCAGCACAATATTGGCAATCAAGATCAGGGCAATCAGCCAGTGCAGCACAATCGCTACCGTGGTGTAACGCTCACGCGCAGCTTGGGTCATGACAGGTATCCAGTCCAAACAAGGGGCGGTGAAGGGCTATTTCTTAGTAAATTCAATCTCGATCAAGAGATCCACCTGATCACCAATAATCGGCACATAGGTATTGAAGCCAAAATCGGTGCGCTTGATTGACCCGGTCGCGGAAAAGCCGGTGCGTGTGCCGGGCATCATGCCAGACCCAAACCCGTTCCAGACAAGATCGAGGGTTACGGGCTTGGTGACACCCAAAAAGGTCAGATCGCCAGTCAGCTTGCCCGTATTGGGCCCGGTCAGGGTCAGGGCGGTTGAAACAAAGCTAATGGTCGGGAACTTGGCGGCATTCAGCCATTTCCCGCCGCTCAACTCGCCATTGAAAGGTACTGACCCCGTATCAATTGAGGCAGGATCAACCGAGGCCGTGACCTTGGCAGCACTCGGCTTAGCAGCGTCATAGTCAAAGGCCGCGTCCAGGCCTGTAAAGCGCAGGGTATAGTTGGAAAAGCCCATGTGCGCGATCTTGGCGGTCAAGCTGGCATGGGTCTTGTCGATCACATAGTGGCCAGAGGGCATATCGGCGGCCAGCTTAGAACTGACACCAGGCGCGGCCATGGCGGCAGGCGCGGCAATGAGCGAAAGGCAGGCGGCAGCCGCCAGAACGGTGCGAAGCATAAGCGATCTCCAACAAAACCAACGATTGCGAAGACTTGGTCAGATTCACGCGCGCGGATCAATGGCCAAAGAGGCGGCCATGGCCTAGCCTGCTTGGCGAAAGGCGCAACTCAGCCTATCTAGCGCCCAGAACACCCTTCACCAGCATGGCGAGACTTAGATGACCTATCGTGCCCCGATACGCGACCTCGTATTTGCCCTGACCGATGTGGTGGATATTGATCAGGTCTGCCAAGGCGGGGCGTTTGCCGAATTCGATCACGACCTAATGCAGGCGGTATTGGACGCGGCGGGCGATCTGGCCGGCGGTGTTATGGGCCCGCTAAACCGGATCGGTGACACGCACGGCGCGCGCTACGCCAATGGCAAGGTCACAGCCGTGCCAGGCTTTGCCGAGGCCTATAAGGCCTTTGCGCAAGGCGGCTGGAACAGTCTGGCAGCCGACCCAGCCTATGGCGGGCAGGGTATGCCAAAGGCCCTAGAACTCGCGGCCTTTGAGACCTTTCACGCGGCCAATATGGCCCTGGCCCTGTGCCCGCTACTGACCCAGGGCGCGATCGAGGCTATTCATGCCCATGGCTCGGAGCGGCAAAAATCACTCTATCTGCCGCGCATGATTAGCGGCGAATGGACCGGGACCATGAACCTGACCGAGCCGCAATCAGGCTCAGACCTCGGCACACTGACCACGCGGGCTGAGCCGGGCCATGACGGCACCTACCGCCTCTATGGCCAGAAAATCTATATCACCTGGGGTGATCATGATGTGGCCGACAATATCATACATCTGGTGCTGGCCCGCCTACCCGACGCGCCTGAAGGGGTAAAGGGGATCAGCCTGTTTCTCGCGCCCAAATATCTGATGGCGGAAGACGGCACGCTTGGTGTGGCCAATGCGCTTCGCCCTGGCGGCATAGAGCACAAGCTCGGCATTCATGGCTCGCCGACCTGCACCATGCTGTTTGATGGCGCTAAGGCCGAACTGGTCGGTCAGGTCGGTAATGGCCTGGCGCATATGTTCACCATGATGAATTCGGCGCGGCTCAATGTCGGCATGCAGGGCGTTGGCATTGCCGAGCGCGCCTATCAGGCGGCCTTGACCTATGCCGTTGACCGCAAACAGGGCCGCTCGGCCTGGACCGGCGCTCACCCTGCCCCAATCTTTGACCATCCCGATGTGCGCCGCTGCCTGATGATTATGAAGGCCAAAATTGAGGCCGCAAGGGCCATTTGCCTAGCCACCGGAATTGCGGCGGACCAGGCGCGACTGGAGGTCGATCCGGCAGGGCGTGAAGCCGCGCGTCTGCGCGAGGAACTGTTTGTGCCCGTGGCCAAGGCCTGGTCCACCGATGTCGGGGTCGAGGTCGCCTCTATGGGTGTGCAGATTCACGGCGGCATGGGCTTTATTGAGGACACAGGCGCAGCCCAGCATTATCGCGATGCGCGGATTGCACCCATTTATGAAGGTACCAATGGCATTCAGGCCATTGACCTGATGGGCCGCAAGCTGGCCATGGGCAATGGCGAGGCTGTGCGCCAATTGATTAATGATATCTGGCCAACCGCCTCGGCACTGAAAGGTCATGACAATGCCTGGCTGCACACGGTCGGGACACGTCTGGAAAATGGCATAGCGGCGGTTCAAGCGGCCACCGGCTGGCTGATTGAGCGGCGCGGCCATGCCCAGCCCGATGCCCTGGCCGGCGCTGCGGCCTATCTGAAACTGCTCGGCGATGTGATGGGTGGCTGGATGCTTGGCAAGGGCGCGCTGGCGGCGGCGCGGCATCTGGCGGCTGGCGAGGGCGACGCTGCCTATTGGCGCACCAAGATTGGTCTGGCCCGCATCTATAGCGAACATGTTTTGGCGCAAGCCCCCGGCCTGACGGCGGCCGTGACCCAAGGCTCGGCCGATCTGTTTAACATCACCGCCGAAAGCATGGGGGCTTGAGCAAGGGCGCAGGCTCACAACAACCAATCGGTTAAGGTTTTATGGTCTAATCGCCGTCTGAGCCCAAAGGATCACCGCCCTGACCCTCGCGATTTTACAAGCCCGCATGTCTTCGAGCCGCCTGCCGGGCAAGGTGATGGCCGACCTTGCCGGCGCGCCCATGATCCTGCGCCAGATTGAGCGGGTCCGCCGCGCCAAGGGACTGGACCAGATCGTGGTGGCCACCTCGGCCCATGCCAGTGATGATGGTCTGGCCAAGGCCCTGAGCGCCGAGGGGATAAACGTCTTTCGCGGCCCGTTGGACGATGTCTTGGCCAGGTTTATCGGGGCTCTGGACACAATTTTGGGCCACGACACGGTGGTGCGCCTGACCGCCGATTGCCCTCTGGCCGATCCGGCCCTGATTGACCAGACGCTTGACCTGCACCGGGAAAGCCAAGCCGATTATACGTCCAATACGCCAGAGCGGCGGTCCTATCCCAAGGGCTTGGATGTTGAGGTCGTGAAGACCAGTGTTTTGCGCCAAGCCGCCGCTGAGGCGACCGATCCCTATGACCGCGAGCATGTGACCGCCTTTATCCACCAAAGGCCAGAGCGGTTTAAGATCGCCGGGCTTGAACAGCACGCCTCTGAAGGCGAGGTGCGCTGGACCGTGGATCGGCCCGATGATCTGGCGTTTGTCCGCGCCGTCTATGGCGCGCTTTATCATCGCAAGGCCGATTTCACCTCGGATAATGTGCGTGTTTTTGTTCAGTCTAGACCAGACCTTTGGGCGCTGGGCGGCGACCGGCGGTATTGAGGACCAAGGGCCATGCCCAATGTCAGCCTACGCGACCTGACCGAAACCGATCGTGAGCGGCTGCATGTCTGGCGCAATAGTCCAGATGTGGCCGCCTATATGTATACTGACCACGAGATCAGCCGCACCGAACACGATCTCTGGTTTGACGGCCTGGCCGGGAATCCACGCCGCCGCTATTGGATGATCGAATTGGACGGCCAGCCCGTTGGGCTTGCCAATCTGGCCGATATTGATTTGCGTAATCGGCGCTGCGCCTGGGCCTATTATCTCGCAGACCCGTCTGTGAGGGGCCTGGGAGTTGGTTCTTACATCGAGTTTTGGATGATTGAGCATGTGTTTGGCACGCTTGGTCTCAATAAGTTGTGCTGCGAGGTGCTGGCCGCCAATAGGCCGGTCTGGCAATTGCATCTGACCTATGGCTTTGAGCGCGAGGCGCTTTATCGCCAGCATATCCTCAAGGCGGGTCAGTATGAGGACGTAATTGGGCTGGGCCTATTGGCAAGGGATTGGCCCGCCTTGAAACCAGCCATGCTAGCTAGGCTGCGAGCCAAGGGGTTTTCGGTCACCTAGGCCTTGCAAAGATCCAGCACAGCCGCGGCGACCCGCCCCGATCCAAGACCATCACACAGGGCGCTGGCCTTAGACGACAAGGCTTTCAAGGCCTGATCATGCCCCGCCAGCCCGCGCACGGCCACAGCCAGCGCGGAACCAAAACCCGGGGATCGCGCATCCAGCGCCACGCTCGCACCCTCCCGCTCCAGCCGCCTTGCTAGCTCGGCCTGATTATCGGCCAAGATCACGGTCAGACTGGGCAGGCCAAGGCAGGCCCGCTCCCAAGTGCTGGACCCGCCTGCGCCAATGGCAAGATCGGCTCGGCTCATGAGACCCGCCATGTCGAGGGTTTCAACGTATACGGAAAGCTGGACGTGCTGGCTTGCATGGGCCTTCAAGTGCGGCAAGGACTGCGCCTCTGCCCCCACCACCGCCCAGATCGGATTGGGAAGGTTAAGGTCCAGCAAGACCTCGACCACCTTGGCGGTCAAGCCAAACAGGTCGGTTAGGCCCAGGGCGACCAAGATGGGACCGTTTCCGACACCCGAGTGCCGCCGCTCAAGCGTCTCGGCGCGCAATTGCGCAAACTCTGGCCGCACAAGTGCATATTGCGGCCCGGCCAAGACCTTCGCCGCCTCTGGCACCTTGCCAGAATAGTCCTGCGCTGTTCGGCCAAGGCTGGGGTCCAGCAAGAGGTCGCAAGAATGCACCCGCCCAGGCAAATCGTCCAGCACCACCAGCCTTCGTCCTAGGCCAAGGGCGGCCTCCTCCTTTTCGCCAAGGCCGTAATGATCCACCACGATGATGTCCGACGACTGCTTACAGGCCAGGGTCACCAACCTATCCGGCTCGCACTTAATCTGGCCCATCTTATCGCCGCCAAAGCGTTGCAAAATCTGGGCGACCGGCGGCGGGGCCATGAAGCGGCACTCAGCGCTCAGATCGCTCAAGGCCTTGCCAAGCGTCAGGCAGCGCATGACGTGCCCACCCCCGACCACCGGGCCGGCATCCGCCAGAAACAGGATTTTTGGGGCATTGGTCACAGGTGAAATCATCCCCAAGACGACAAAAACGCACACCGCCCGTCGCATCTGATGGAATCATCGTTAAATAGCACCAACAAAGTCTTACCGCCGCGCGCCCAATCGAGAGTCCCCGCCATGTCCAATACCCGCTCTGTTCGCTGTGCCATTATTGGGTCGGGTCCGGCTGGCTATACCGCGGCCATCTATGCCGCCCGCGCCATGCTGGCCCCCGTCCTGATCGCAGGCATCCAGCCGGGCGGCCAATTGACCATTACGACCGATGTCGAAAACTATCCGGGCTTTGCTGATGTGATTCAGGGGCCCTGGCTGATGGACCAGATGCGCGCCCAGGCCGAGCATGTCGGCACTGAATTTGTCGGCGATGTGGTCCTGAGCGCCGATCTATCCAGCCGCCCGTTTAAGCTGACCTGCGATTCGGGCGATGTGTACTTGGCCGATACCCTGATCATAGCCACAGGCGCCCAGGCCAAGTGGCTGGGCCTGGCCTCCGAGCAAAAATTCCAAGGCTTTGGCGTCTCGGCCTGCGCGACCTGTGACGGCTTCTTCTATCGCGGCAAGGAGGTCGTCGTGGTCGGCGGCGGCAATACGGCGGTGGAAGAAGCGCTTTACCTGACCAATTTTGCCGCCAAGGTTACCCTAATCCATCGCCGCGACAGCCTGCGCGCGGAAAAAATCTTGCAAGAGCGCCTGCTCAATCACGCCAAGGTATCGGTGGTCTGGGACAGCGCGGTTGAGGAAATTCTGGGCAGTGAAAACCCAAACTCCGTGACCGGCGTGCGACTGAAAAACCTCAAAACCGGCGCGGAACAGGACCTGTCGTGCGACGGGGTGTTTGTCGCGATTGGCCATGCCCCGGCCTCGGAACTGTTCAAGGGCCAGTTGGCCATGGATGCGGCTGGCTATCTGGATGTCGAACCGGGCACGGCGGCCACGGCCATTCCGGGCGTGTTTGCGTGCGGCGATGTGACCGACGATGTCTATCGTCAGGCCGTGACGGCGGCGGGCATGGGCTGTATGGCGGCCCTAGAAGCGGTGCGGTTTGTGGCCGAACAGGACCATCTGGCAAAAGCCTAGGCCTAGACCCCTTCCGCAGCCAAGCGGCGGAAGGGGCTTTAATGGTCTGATCCTAGAGGTGGGCCAGCATATAATCGGCGGCAGAGACCTTGAAGTCGCCGCCGTCTTCGATGTTCAATTGTTCAACAATGCCGTCCTTGGCGACCAGCGAATAACGCTGCGAGCGGTGCCCCATGCCGAACTTGGAGCCGTCCATTTCAAGACCAATGGCCTTGGTGAAATCGCCATTGCCATCGGCCAGCATCAGGACTTCATCCGTAATGCCCTGATCCTTGGCCCAGGCCTTCATAACAAACATGTCATTGACCGAGATACAGGCAATCGTATCAATGCCCTTGGCCTTGAGGTCAGCCGCATGGGCCTTAAAGCCCGGCAGGTGCTTGGCCGAACAGGTAGGCGTGAAGGCACCGGGAACTGCAAATAGGGCGACCCGCTTGCCCTTGAACAGGGCATCGGACGTGACCGGGGCGGGACCCTCAGCGGCCATGGTCATAAAGGTGGCATTGGGCAGGGTATCGCCGAGTTTGATGGCCATGGGGCCCTCCTGATAATTGAACCTTAGGGGGTATGGGTCCAGTATTGGACTCAAAATAGCTGAAACTGTCAGATAGAACGATCCCACACTTTCGCCAAGCGGTGCGATCACACTTGCGTTGAGAATATCCAGATGGTCTTGAAATCGTCACCTGACGGGAGGATCATAACCTCATGACCAATCGTGCCGACAATTGGCAGAATGCTGGGGACCGCACCTTTTTAGCGGGCCGGGTCCTGATCTCCATGCCGGGGATTGAGGATGACCGGTTTGCGCGCTCAATCATTTATCTGTGCGTCCATACGCCCGATCAGGCCATGGGGGTGACCCTAAACCGCCCAGCTGAGGGTCTTAGCCTAGGCGATATTCTCAGAACCCTAGACATGCCCTTGCCAAGCGTAGCCGATGAGCCGGTGCTGATTGGCGGGCCGGTCGAGCGTGAGCGCGGCTTTGTCCTGCACACAGATGACTATATGTGCGAGCAATCCAGCCTGCCTGTGGCCGGCGGCGTTGCCCTGACCGCAACCAAAGAAGTGCTCAAGGCGATCAGCAGCGGCGAGTTCGGCCCGCGCAAGGCCATTCTAGCCATGGGCTATGCCGGATGGGGTCCAGGCCAGTTGGAGCGGGAAATCCGCAATAATGTCTGGCTGAACTGTGAGGCCGATGAGGGCCTATTGTTTGATCCAAACCCCGTAGATAAATGGTCCAAGGCCTTGGCCAAGATCGGGGTTCATGCCGGCAAGCTCTCGGGCCAGTCTGGCCGCGCCTGAGGCGCCCTATTCGCGCCGCAACAGTTTTTCGGTCAGAAACGTGCCGATCCACTGGCTTTTGAAATCGGCCTTGATCGCCGCAGGGTCATAGGCATCGCTCATCACCCAGTCGATAAAGCTTTGGCCAATCGGCTCGCCCTCGGCCAGATAGCGTTCAAACACATAGTCCAGCACCCCGGTCTTGCCCTGCTTGACGTGCAAATAGCGCAAGGACAGTTCCTTCATCGCTTCGCGGATCGGCAGGCCCAGTCGGAAATGCGCATAAAACACGCTCATAATCCCGGCCCGGTCTGCCCCGGACTTGCAATGCATCAGGGCTGGATAGTCCACCGAGGCAAACAGGTCGCGCGCGCCCAAGACCCGCTCGCGGCTTGGTACCTCGCGCGAGGTGATGACAAAATCGACCATTTTCAGGCCAAGGCGCTCACAGGCATCCTTTTCCAGCGCATGAAAACTGGCATCAAACCCGCCGCGCAGATTGATAATGGTGCGCACGCCCTGCTTTTTCCACCAGGCCAGCTGGAACGGCCAAGGCTGATTGGTGCGGACCAGTTCTGGACTGACCCAGTGGGCATTTTGAAAACCCACCCGCAAAAATGCATGATCGGCCCAAAAATAGTCCAGATAGGCCCGGCGGCGGCCCGCGGGTGTCGATAGATCAAAGCCTGACAAGATCATGGTTCCTTGTTGAAGCCCCTCGATAAGGCCATCTGAGCCAGAACGGAAGCCTTGGTGCGTCTTGACTTC
>CANGCO010000061.1 GCA_947452365.1 Caulobacteraceae bacterium | reverse complement strand
GCCGTGGTTGAGAGCATTTCGCGCATGCCTGGACCACCGCGCGGGCCTTCATAGCGAATGACCAGCACCTCGCCCTCTTTGTAATCGCCCGCCTCAACCGCCTTGAAACAGGCCTCTTCGCCATCAAACACCCGGGCAGGCCCCACATGCTTGAGGTGATCGAGGCCTGCCACCTTGACGATGGCCCCATCGGGCGCGAGCGAGCCCCAAAGCCCAACAACGCCGCCATTGGGCGACAAGGGCTGGCTGGCCGGGCGAATGACTTCTTGATCACTGCGCCAAACCACCGATTCTAGGTTTTGCGCCAAGGTCTTGCCGGTCACGGTCATGCAGTCGCCATGCAAAAGGCCCGCCTCAAGCAGGGTCTTGAGCAGCATGGGCACACCGCCCGCCTCGCCCATATCCTTGGCCACAAACCGGCCACCGGGCTTCAGATCGGCCAGATAAGGCGTCTTGCGGAAGATTTCAGCCACATCGCGCAAGGAGAACTGGATGCCGCACTCATGCGCCATGGCCGGTAGGTGCAGGGCGCCATTGGTCGAGCCTCCGGTCGCCGCCACGATCACGGCAGCATTTTCAAAGGCCTTGAGGGTACAGATATCGCGCGGGCGAATATTGCGCTCGATCAGGGCCATGACCGCCTCGCCCGAGGCCACAGCATAGGCATCGCGGCTTTCATAAGGCGCAGGCAAGGAGGCCGAAAGCGGCAAGGCTAGGCCAATCGCTTCGGACACGCAGGCCATGGTATTGGCGGTAAACTGACCACCGCAGGCCCCGTCGCTTGGGCAGGCATGGCGTTCAAGCTCGCACAAGGTCTCAAGGCTCATCTTGCCAGCCGAGTGCTGACCCACGCCCTCGAACACGTCCAGAACGGTGATATCCTTACCCTGCCAACGGCCCGGCAGGATGGAGCCGCCATACAGAAACACGCTGGGCACATTGAGGCGCAGCATGGCCATCATCATGCCCGGCAGGCTCTTGTCACAACCCGCCACCCCAACCAGGGCATCATAGCCATGGCCGCGAATGGTTAGTTCAACCGAGTCGGCAATGACGTCGCGGCTAACCAGGCTGGAGCGCATGCCCTCATGGCCCATGGCAATGCCGTCGGTTACTGTAATGGTGCAAAACTCACGCGGCGTGCCACCTGCCGCCTTAACGCCGGTCGAGACGGCATGGGCCTGGCGCATCAGGGCCGTATTACACGGTGCCGCCTCATTCCAGCAGGAAGCGACGCCGACAAAAGGCTGGCTGATTTCACGCGTGCCAAGACCCATGGCGTAATAATAGGACCGGTGCGGCGCGCGCGCCGGGCCTTCGGTGACGTGGCGGCTGGGAAGCCGGGACTTGTCCCAGGTGCCGTCAGGGTTCTTGGTCATGCTCTGCCCTCTATTTCCAGACCTGCGCTTCTAGCGGAAAATCTAGGCGAGGGGAAAGGGCGGATCGGCGCAGGTGTGGCTGCCTGGTATGATAAGAGGCAAAAAATCTACCCTATGGCCTAGCCTGCTAGTTCCTTAGACCGAGCAACTGCGGCCTTGACGGCCTGATCTAGAAGGTCACCAAACCCGCCCTCGCCCATCAAGACCTTGAGCGCGGCCTCGGTCGTGCCGCCGGGCGAGGTGACTTGGCGGCGCAGTTCGGCAGGCTCGGTCTGGCTGGCCTCTAGCAAGGCGGCGGCGCCGATAATGGTGGCGCGGGCTAGGCGGCGTGAAGCCTCGATCGTCAAACCCTGTGCGGGTCCAGCCGCTTCCAGCGCCTCGATAAAGGCATAGAGATAGGCCGGGGCTGAGCCCGATATGCCAACCACCGAATCCATCAAGGCCTCATCGGCCACCTCGACCGTGGTTGCGACCGGGTCAAACAGGCTGTGGGCCACGGCCATGGCGGCTGGATCAGTGGAAAATAGGCTGGCGACACCCTTGGCAATCGCAACGGCCGTGGTCGGCATGACGCGCACAACCGCGCGGCCGCCAAAAGCGCCCGCAATATCAGCGGCCCGCACCCCGGCGGCTATCGAGACAATAACGCAGTCCTTGGCCAAATAGGGCTCGACCTCTAGAGCCGCGCTCCGCCAAATCTGGGGCTTGACCGCCAGCAAGAGCACGCGGGCCTTGGCCAAATCCGCCAGATCAGGATTAAGGCTTGCCCCGGCCTTGGCCGCTGCAAGCGCCTCTTGCGAGGGATTGGGGTCGCGCAGGATCAGGTCATGCGCCGCATACGCCCCGGTCAGCGCCCAACCATCGATCAGGGCCCCGCCCATCCGGCCAGCCCCGAGCAAAAAAATAGGTGTCATATTTGAGGCCTTCGCAAGCAGCAGACGATCAGGCCGTGCCCATGGTCTCGAACATGCAGGCGGCCATGGCATCCTTGGGCGACTTTAAGCCCTTGAACAAGAAATCAAAGGCTGGATAGAAACGGTCCGCCGCCTCAACCGCTACATCAATCATGCTGGCAGCCTGGGCCTGGGTTGGGCGCTCGCCGTGCGGCAAGGACATGGCATGGCGAAACACCACATCGCCGTCATCCGCCCAGATCTCGAAATGACCGAGCCAGACGCGCTGATTGATCAGGGACAAGAGTTCGAACGCCCCGGCCCGTGCGGCCTTTGAGGCTTGCAGATCGATCGACAGGCACAGTTGCAGACAGTCAGCCTCGGGACGCCAGGCGAACCAAAGCTCGTAATCCTTCCAGTCCCCGGCCAAGGCAAAAGCGAGGTCGCCCTGATCCGTGCGGTCAAAGCTCAAATTCTCGGCCGCCAGGACGTGTTCAACCACATCCAAGGGGTCAAGACCGAGATCAAGCTCTTCTTCCAATTGTGGAAAATCCATTACCGATGATCCTGTTCGGGCCTTGATCAGGATAACGGACCTGACCGAGAATCGATGCTGATGACTAGAGTTTAGTCCGCTTCTCGATCCTCGTCACAAGCGAGAATGTCAGAACGGCGAAAAAATATCTTATTTTGGGTTGTTATTCGCCTTCAAGATTTCGATCTGAGCGCGCAGATCTGTGATCTCTGCGCGTAATTGGTCCAGTTCATCACGTCTTACCAAGTCCATTTCGGCCACAAACCGGTCAGCCTGGGCGCGAAAGGCGGTCTTGGCCTCTTCGCCCGCCGCCTGGGCTAGGCCCATAGCCGTGGTGGTCAGCTTGGCAAACTCATCAAGGAAGGGGTTTTGACTATGCATGTTGCAAACATAGTCCAATAATTTACCTTTTGGAAAGCATAAGCAGCCCGATTTGGGCGGCAAGCCTAACCTTTTGGTGGATAAACTGCTAAGCTGGGCACATTGCAGTTGCACAGGTGATTTGACGTGCCCTTTCCCGACTTTGACCCCGTCCTGATCCATCTGGGCCCGTTTGCCATCCGCTGGTATGCACTGGCCTATATCAGCGGCATCCTTCTGGGCTGGCGCTATATGGTGCGCCTGATCCGGACGCCGAAGCTTTGGGCAGAACAGACGCCAACCGCCACGCCTCTGCAGATCGACGATCTGATCTTGTGGATCACGTTCGGGATCATATTGGGCGGCCGGCTAGGTCACGTCGTGTTTTACAATACCAGCCTGATCTGGACCGACCCGCTAGAAATCTTCAAGGTTTGGCACGGCGGCATGTCCTTCCATGGCGGCTTTATCGGGGTGTGTTTAGCAACATTTTTCTATGCGCGCTCGCAAGGCATGCCCATTTTGCGCATTGGCGACTTGATTGCCCCTGCGGCCCCGTTTGGCCTGCTGTTTGGCCGGGTCGCCAATTTTATCAATGGTGAGCTTTGGGGCCGGGCAACCACCGTGCCCTGGGGCATTATCTTCCCGAATGCCGGGCCCTTGCCGCGCCATCCCAGCCAGCTTTATGAGGCAGCCCTTGAGGGCCTGGTCCTACTGATCGTCTTGCGCATCGCCACCCATAGGCTGGGCTGGTTGCAAAAGACCGGGGCCTTGAGCGGCCTGTTCATGCTGGGCTATGGACTTGTTCGCGTGGCGCTCGAAAATGTCCGTGAGCCGGATGTCGGCATGCCGATCTTTCCGTTTGGCCTAACCATGGGCATGATCTTGTCGATCCCCATGATCCTGATTGGGGCCTATCTGGTCTGGCGCGCGCATCAGCCAGATAAGGCCGCGCCCGCCCAAGCATGAGCCTCAAACAGCGCCTCAAGGCCCAGATCCAGGCCTTTGGACCAATGAGCCTTGGCCAATACATGACCGCCTGTCTGCATGATCCGGCAGAGGGCTATTATGCCTCACGGCCCCAACTTGGCGCCGAAGGCGACTTTTTGACCGCGCCCCTGGTTTCGCAAATGTTTGGCGAACTGATCGGGCTTTGGTGCATTGCTGTCTGGGAAAGCCTTGGTCGGCCAGAGCGGCTTTGTCTGATCGAGATCGGGCCGGGCGATGCGACCTTGATGCAGGACCTGCTGCGCGCCCTGCGTCTGGCCCCAGACCTGCTGGCGGGCCTTGAGATTGTCATGGTCGAGGCCAGCAGCCCCTTAAAAGCCATTCAGCAAGACAAGCTCAAATCCCATCCCATCCAATGGGTCGGCCAAATCGGCCAGATCAAGACCGATAGCCCGGTCATTGTGATCGCCAATGAGGTGCTCGACTGTCTGCCAGCCCGTCAATTTGTCCGCACTGAGGCGGGTTGGAGCGAGCGCCTGGTCGGGCTTGGACCCGATCAAGACCTGACCTTTGGCCTATCGCCCCGGCCGGTCGAGGGCCTGTTTCCACCCGCGCCCGTTGGCGCGGTTCTGGAATTGTCCCCAGCCCAGGATGCCTTGGCCAGCGATCTGGCCAGCCTGATTACGGCCCAGGGCGGGGCGGGCCTACTGATCGATTATGGCCGCTCTGAGCCCGGCTTTGGCGACACCGTGCAGGCGCTTGGCGGCCACAAAAAGTTTGACCCCTTGCAAGCCCCCGGCGAGCACGACCTGACCATCCATGCCGATTTCCCTTCGGTGCTCAAGGCCGCCCAAGATGGGGGGGTGCAGACGGGCCTGGTTGAGCAAGGCCGGTTTCTACGCGCGCTTGGCATTGATCAGCGCGCCCGGGCCTTGAGCCAGGCCCAGCCGGATCAGGCAGCAAGGCTTGCCCGGCAGATTGAGCGCTTGACGGGGGACGACCAAATGGGTGTGCTGTTCAAGGTGGCGGGCCTATGGTCCAAGGGACTGCCGACACCGCCCGGTTTTGACCCTGATCCAGAGGCCGCCGCGTGAACCCCCTGCCCGTCCTGACCCATCCGCGCCTCAGTGCCCTAAAAGGCATTCGCCACGCGTTTTTTACCCGCCAAGGCGGGGTATCGACCGGAATTTATGACAGCCTCAATTTGGGCCGGGGCTCGAAAGATGCACCCGGTACTGTTGCCGAAAATCGCAGACGCGCGGCGGCGCATTTCGGCCAGGTCCCTGACCACCTCTTGACCGGCTACCAGACCCATTCCACCACAGTCTTGGCCGCAGAGGCGCTCGATGGGGCCGGATCGGCCGAGGGTGACGCCGTAATTTCCCAAACGCCGGGCCTGATCTGCGGGGCGCTGTCGGCCGATTGCGCGCCCATCTTGCTGGCTGATGCTGAGGCCCGACTAGTCTGCGCGGCGCATGCGGGCTGGAAGGGCGCGCTTGGCGGCATGGCCCAGGCGGCGGTCGCAGCCATGCTGGCCAAAGGCGCGCGCGCCGACCGCATAGTCGCGATTGTTGGCCCCTGTATCGGCCCAAATTCCTATGAGGTTGGCCAAGAGTTTTTAGACCGGTTTGAGGTAGGTCAAGCCGGATCGCGCCGGTTCTTCCGGCCCGGTCTGGCCTTGGGAAAACACATGTTCGACCTGCCGGGTTTTGTGCTGCATCAGCTAGAGCTGGCCGGAGTGATCGCGCCGCAATGGAGCGGTCATGACACCTTGGCCGCGCCCGATCTATTCTATTCGAACCGCCGCGCCTTGCATCAGAACGAAAGCGATTATGGCCGGCTCTTAGCGGCCATAATGCTGGACGGTGAATGATCGAAGGTTGTGGATGTCACATTCTTCGGCCAGAACGACGCCAAACTGTCATAAATGGCTTGCCCCGACGGGGGCTACTGGTACAAGCCGCACCATCATAGCCGGGGGATATCGGACCGATGAAGCTGCTAGCAGGCAACTCCAATCGCACACTGGCAACAGCCATTGCCGAATATCTGGACATTCCCCTAACGCGCGCTCAGGTGCGTCGCTTTGCCGATAACGAAGTGTTTGTGACGATTGATGAGAATGTCCGCGGTGAGGACGTTTTTGTCATCCAGTCGACCAGCTATCCGGCCAATGACAATCTGATGGAATTGTTGATTTGTATCGACGCTCTGTCGCGGGCATCGGCCCGGCGCATCACGGCGGTCATGCCCTATTTTGGCTATGCCCGGCAGGACCGCAAGACCGGCGGCCGCACGCCAATCTCCGCCAAGCTGGTTGCCAATCTGATCACCCGCGCGGGCGCGCACCGGGTCTTGACCATGGACCTGCATGCCGGTCAGATTCAGGGCTTTTTCGATATTCCAACCGATAATCTGGTCGCTATTCCGGTTCTGGCCCTCGATATTCAGGCCCATTATAAAGAGGCCGAACAACTGATGATCGTCTCGCCCGATGTTGGCGGGGTTGTGCGGGCCAGGGCCTTGGCCAATCGGCTGAATGCCGACCTTGCAATCGTCGATAAGCGCCGTTCTGGGCCTGGCGAGAGCGAGGTTATGAATATTATCGGTGATGTGGCGGGACGGCGCTGCATCCTATTTGATGACATTGTCGATTCTGCCGGCACGCTTTGCAATGCGGCTGCGGCCCTGATCGAAAATGGCGCAACCGAGGTTTCGGCCTATGTCACCCACGGCGTCCTTTCGGGCGCAGCGATCGAGCGCGTCAACAAGTCAGTGATGCGCGAACTGGTCATTACCGATTCCATCGAGGCCTCCGAGCCGGTCAATAAGACCTCCAAGGTCCGGGTCGTCGGCACTGCGCCCCTGATCGGTGAAGCCATCCGCCGGATCGCCAATGAAGAATCGGTGTCCAAGCTGTTTGACTAATATCAATGTGATCCAAACTTGACCGAGGCCTAATTGCCGCAATGGCCGTTCGCGCCACAGACAAGCCATAAATTATCCTTTATGGTCAATATGTTGTCGGGAGGAACGGTCATGGATCATCGTCGCGCGCGCAAGACATTTGGCTTGGGCTCAGGCCTGTTGGCCAGTGTTTGCCTAATCTTGCTAAGCGCCTGTTCCACCCCCGCGCCGCCTGCCCCTGCACCGCCGCCAGCACCGCCGCCGATTGGCCTGTCCAGCAAGATTATTGAATTAGCCGCAGGCTATGTCGCCCATACTGAGCGGGTTGAGGGGCTTTCAAATGCGTTCGTCGATGGCGGCGAGGTGGCCCGCGATCTTAGGCTTGCCTCGGCCTATAAGGTCAGCGATCTGGAAGCCGGTGCCATTGGCTATGGCGCAGTGGTGGCTCTGCAAGACAGCACCTTTGTCACAGCTATTGGGGCCTATGCCCAAGATCCCGTTCGCCGTCAGGGCCTGACGGCGGGCCTCTATGCCAATCCAAACATTGTCAGCGGGATTGTTGGCTCAGACCATACCGCCGCCTTGGTGACCGCCGCCCTCGACGCCCAAGGTCAGGCCATATTGGCTAATGGCGCGGCGATTAAGCAATCGGCCTATACCATCCAGCATCAGGCCTGGTCCAAATCCATGGTTGATGGCCGCCCTCAACGCCTCGCCGATATCAAGGCCTTGGGCGAACAGGCCCCCTTGGCCGATCAAGCGGGTATTAGCCGCCTGCAACAGGTCTCGACCGGCAGCCTGCATGAGCCCTTAGTGACGCCTGCGGCCATTGCGACCTCGGGCGGGGCAGCAACGCCTCTGGTTACCCGCGCCCTGGCCGTTGCAGCCCTAGCCGTGCTCGGTGAGGTCCGGGATGGCCATGATGATCAGGCCCTCGCCTTGATGAGTGATCCGGCTACCCATCGCTGCCTGACCATGGCCAAGCTCAATCTCTATCAATGCCTAGCCGTTGCCGGTCCCCATTATGAGGACGTGTTCTGCATGGGCCAGCACGCCATTAAGGATACGGGCCAATGCCTGATCGAGGCGGCGGGCGCGCCGATTGATCCGGCCATCTTGGCGGCGCGCGCCACCCAGATCGCTTCAAACCAAGCCGCTGCCATGAAATTGCAAACCCTGGCGCAGGCCCAGACCGCGCGCAGCAAATCCTCTGAAGCCCGCAAACGCGGACGTTAGAGCGCGGCTTGACCAAGGAAACTGGCCATATGCGTAAGATCAATCGGTCTGAGGCGTTGCATGGCCTGAAAGAAGCGTGTATCTAACGCCTCCTTATTCGTCCGACCTACGCCGCGCGACCTTGCGCGGCGGTTTCGTTTTGAGAGCATGGCCATGGCCGAGATCATTTTGAATGTAGAAGTCCGCGGCCGTACCGGCACTGGCGGCGCCCGTGAAGTTCGCCGCGCTGGCGATGTTCCTGGCGTTCTTTACGGCGGTGCTCTGGCACCCGTTGCGATTTCCGTGAAGAGCAACGAGTTCCGTAAGGCGCTGTTGAGCGGCAAGCTCATGGGCCACCGGGTGACCTTGTCCCACGAGGGCAAGACCCAGATGGTTATTGCCAAGGACATCCAGTTCCACCCGGTCACCGACCAGCCTGTGCATTTTGACCTGTTCAGGGTCGATGAGCACCAACTGATTAAGATCAATGTGCCGGTTCACTTTGCCCATCAAGACGCCTCGCCGGGCATGAAGCGTGGCGGCGCCCTGAACGTGGCCTATCACGAGATCGAACTCTTGGTCCCCGCCGACGAGATCCCCGAAGAGGTCGTTGTCGACCTGTCAGGTCTGGAAGTCGGTGGCCAGGTCCATATCAATGACGTGACCCTGCCAAAGGGCTCCAAACCAGCCCTGCGTGGCAATTTCGTGATCGCCTCGATCACGGCGACCGGTGCTACCAAGGACGCCGACGCAGCCGAAGCCTAGGCTCTGGCGTCCCTTGGGACTTTAGACGGCTTGAAACTGAAAATGAGGCGGGACCGCTGTATGGCGTTTCCGCCTCTTTTCATATTGGCCCGGATCTGGGCCGCCACTAGGGAGGGCATGGCATGTTGATCTTGGCGGGCCTGGGCAATCCCGGGGCTAAGTACGAGCGCAACCGACATAATATCGGCTTCTTTGCCATGGACGAGATGGCAAGTCGCTGGCGGTTTGGCCCCTGGCGGACCAAGTTTCAGGCCCAGGTTTGCGAGGGCAATATTGATACGCCCGCGGGTGCGGTGCGCTGCCTCTTGATGAAGCCTCAAACCTTTATGAATGAAAGCGGCCGGGCCGTTGCCGAGGCCGCTAAATTCTACAAGACCGCGCCTGATCAGGTGGTGGCGTTTCACGACGAGCTTGATATCTCCCCTGGCCGGTTTCGCATGAAGACCGGTGGTGGCGCGGCGGGGCATAATGGTATTCGCTCCATCATGGCCCATATCGGCCCCAATTTTCGCCGCGCGCGCATGGGTATTGGCCATCCGGGTGACAAGGACCTGGTGCATGGCTGGGTCTTGAGCGATTTCAACAAGGCCGATAACGGCTGGATCGACACCCTGTGCCGGGCCCTGGCCGATTCCGCCCCCCTGTTGGTAGCGACCGAGGACGAGAAATACCAGACCGAGGTTATGCGCCTCGCCCCCTCGCCCAAGGCCGACCCGCGCAAGGCGGCGGGGTTTGGAGCCAAAGACTAGGTCAAAACCACACGACCATTTGCACTACTGCCCTCGGTCGGCCATAACAGCCCCCGAAGCGCCGCAGCCTGCGGCGTCCCTGTTTTTGCTTCCTGACCCGAGGACCCGATGGCGCTCAAAGTCGCAATCGTTGGCCTGCCAAATGTTGGCAAGTCCACCCTGTTTAATGCCCTGACCCAGACCGCCCAGGCCCAGGCGGCCAATTATCCGTTTTGTACGATCGAGCCCAATACCGGCGATGTCGCTGTGCCAGAGCCTAGGCTTGACGCCCTAGTCGCGATTGCTGGGTCAAAAGAGATTATTCCCGCCCGGATCAATTTTGTGGATGTTGCCGGTCTCGTGCGCGGTGCCTCCAAGGGCGAGGGCCTGGGCAATCAGTTCCTCGCCAATATTCGCGACTGTGATGCCGTAGCCTTTGTCTCGCGCTGTTTTGTCGATGACGATATCACCCATGTCGAGGGCCGGATCGATCCCCTGTCCGACCTCGAAATCATCGAAACCGAATTGATGCTGGCCGATCTGGAAAGCCTTGAAAAGCGCATGACCGGATTGGAAAAGCGCGCCAAGGGCGGCGACAAGGACAGTATTGCCACTGTGCGCCTGGCCAAGATCGCACTCGATCAACTGAATGCTGGCAAGCCTGCCCGCGCCGCCAAGATCGATAAGGAGGACGAAAAGGGCTGGCACATGCTGCAGCTCCTGACCGCCCTACCCGCCCTCTATGTCTGCAATGTCGAAGAATCCAGCGCCGATAGTGGCAATGCCCTGTCCGAGGCCGTTGCCGAACGCGCCGCCAAGGATAATGCCAAGTCCGTCGTCATCTCGGCCAAGATTGAGAGCGAGATCGCCCTTCTGGACCCCAGTGAGCGGGCCGAGTTTCTAGAAACCCTTGGCCTGGCCGAGCCAGGTCTGAACCGCCTGATCCGCGAGGCCTATAGCCTGCTGGGTCTGCAAACCTATTTCACGGTCGGCCCAAAAGAGGCCCGCGCCTGGACCATCCATGTCGGCGACACCGCCCCTCAGGCCGCTGGCGTGATCCATACCGATTTTGAAAAAGGCTTTATCCGCGCCGAAACCATTGCCTTTGATGACTATGTCCGCCTCAAGGGCGAACAGGGCGCCAAGGAAGCCGGGCGCATGCGGCTAGAGGGTAAGGAATACATCGTCAATGACGGCGATGTCCTGCATTTCAGGTTTACGAGCTAAATCGGCCCTTCCCCCGCCTTCCCCGCGAAGGCGGGGATCCAGATATGGGCCAACCGACTGTTTGCTCTAGGCACATCTGGGTCCCCGCCTTCGCGGGGAATACGGATGGGACGGGGACCTCGACGCCACGATTATTTTCCTCTTAAATAAGCGCAAACCTATCGGCTGAGGACACCCCATGAGCCAGACCATTACCCTGTCCAGCGGCCATGACGGCTTTGGCTTCACGGCCCTGCATGCCGATGCGGTCGCTCAGCGCAGAGGCGGTATTGTCATTATCCAGGAAATCTTTGGCCTAGACCAATATGTCCAGGCCGATGTGGCGCGCTGGAGTGCGCTTGGGTTTGAAGCGATCGCCCCATCCATGTTCGACCGGCAAGAGCGCGGCTTTACGGCCGAGCATGATCCCGAGGGGCTACAGGACGGGTTTAAGCATGCCATGGCCAATGGGTTGGACAATGCCATGAGCGATCTTGCCGCTTGCGTCGATTTCCTCAAGAGCCGAGGCCCAGTGTTTATGGTCGGCTATTGCTATGGCGGCGCCATGACCTGGCAGGCCGCGGGACGACTCGACGGGATTTCCGCAGCCTCTAGCTATTATGGCGGCCAGGTTGCCGCCAGTGCGGGCCTAACCCCCAAATGCCCGGTGATCTGCCATTTTGGCCGCAAGGATGCCCATATCCCGGCTGATGAGACCAGGGCGGCGATCATTGCCGCCCAGCCGCAGGTACCAGTCTATATTTATGACAATTCTGGCCACGGCTTTAACAATGACGGTCGTCCTGACAGCGATCTGGCCGATGCCAAATTGGCGCGTGAGCGAAGCTTGGCCTTGTTCCTGGCCCATGGCGCGGCCTGACGGCCATGGGCGAGCGGATTAGCCTGATCAGTGAGGCCGACGGCTTTGCCCTTGATGCCTATCATGCGGCCCCGCAAGAGGCGCGGCGCGGCGGCCTGGTTATACTGCATGCCGTCTGGGGTGTGACGCCGCATATTCGCAGCCTTGCCGACCAGTTTGCCGATGAGGGTTATGAGGTTCTTTGTCCGTCCCTCCTTGGCCGGTTTGAACCAGGGTTTGCCGAGCAAGATCTTGACCTTGCAAGGCTGGATCAAAGGTCCAGCTATGCCGCAGCGACCGGCTGGGGCGGAGAATGCGCGGCGGATATCCAGGCCGCAATCGACGCACTTGAGGGCCCGGTCTTTGTCATGGGATTTTGCTTTGGCGGCACGGCGGCCTGGATCGCGGCCTGCCAATGCACCGGCATTGCGGCCGTATCGAGCTTTTACGGCGGCCATATCGTCGATTACCGGGACCAGCAGCCTCAATGCCCCATCCATCTACACTTGGGGCATCATGACACCTTGATCCCCAAGGCGGACCGCGATGCCATTGCCGACGCGCATCCAGAGCTGCCCATCTGGCTCTATGATGCGGGACACGCCTTTGTAGCGCCCAATGGCTATCACGCCGACAGTGCAGGCCTAGCCATGCTGCGCACCCGCCAGCTGTTTCAAAAACAGGGCCGCAAGGGGGAGATGTAATGCTGGACCATGTCTCTTTTGGTTCCAATAATCTGATCGCAGCAAGAGCCTTTTATCTGCCCGTTATGGCAACACTTGGCCTGCGCATAGTGGCGGAAGAGATCGGGCGCTATGTCGATTTTGGCGTCGATGGGGTGCTGTTCAGCCTAGAGACCCCCGTCGATGGTCGCCCAGCCAGTATCGGCAATGGTAGCCATATCTGTTTCAAGGCAAGCGACCGCGCCACGGTCGATGCCTTTTATGCCGCCGCCATAGCCGCTGGCGCTAGGTGCGACGGCCCACCAGGCCTAAGGCCCAAATACCATGCCAACTATTACGGCGCATTTGTGCGCGATCTGGATGGCAATAAGATCGAGGCCGTCTGTCACACCCCCGCTTAAGGCCCTAGCCGCGCAAGACCCGTCCCGCCACGGCATCGAGCTTAGCGATCAGGGCTGGGTCTCTCGCCTCCGGCGCGGTGATAATGGCGCCCTCCAGGCACGTGTCGATCGGTGAAGGCGTGCGCGGTCCGGTCAGGCCTGTTGCCAGATATTGAACCGCATCGCGCGCCTTGGACGAGTTTTCCAACAGCACGGCCAAGATATTAGCCACCTCGACCGGGGCAAATTCCTCGTGCCAGCCATCATAATCGGTAATCATCCCGACTGAGGCGTAGGGCAGTTCCGCTTCACGCGCCAGCTTGGCCTCGGGCATATTGGTCATGCCGATAATATCGCAGCCCCAAGACCTATAGAGTTCGCTCTCAGCCTTGGTTGAGAATTGCGGGCCCTCCATGGCCAGATAGGTCCCACCCTCGATCACCCGTGCGCCAGCGGCCCTCGCCGCGGCGGCGGCGAGGCTAGACAGGCGTGGACAGGTTGGATGAGCCATCGACACATGCGCCACCAGCCCTTGCCCAAAAAAGCTCTTCACCCTGGCAAAGGTACGATCAATGAACTGGTCGGCAATGACGAATGTACCAGGGTTCAAGGCCTCGCGCAGCGAGCCGACAGCCGAAAGGGACACAATATCGGTGCAGCCAACCCGTTTGAGCGCGTCAATATTGGCCCTAAAATTCAGGTCGGACGGCGGGATGCGGTGACCTCGCCCATGACGCGGCAGAAACACCAACTTGACCGCGCCAATCTCACCCATCAAAAGTTCGTCGGACGGATCACCCCAGGGCGTATCAATCTTGACCCAGCGCCGGTTTTTCAGGCCCTCGATCTCATACAGACCCGAGCCACCAACAATACCCAAAACCCAATTTGTCACGCCCAATACCTCCAAAATAAAAGGCCCCGTCCGGTGAGGAACGAGGCCTTGAATTCGTCGCTAAACGTCAAGCCAATCGCCTAGTGCTTGACGTCCTTCCAAACTCGCCGATAGCTCGCATAGAGCAGGCCGGCAAAAATGGCTAGATAGATCAAGACGGCAAAACCGGTCTGCTTGCGCTCCTGGGCCTTGGGCTCTGCGGCCCAGTCCAGGAAGGCGACAACGTCCTTGGCTTCTTGTTGCAAGGTCGATTTGGTGCCGTCATCAAAGCTGACCTTATCCGCGACCAGCGGCGGCGGCATGGCGATAAAGCCGCCAACCGGCACCTTCTTCTTGTCGCCGCTCCAAAAGCCCGACAGATCACCCGGCATATAGGGGTTGTAATATTTGCCAGGAGGCACAGCCAGACCGACCGGGGCATTGTGATAGCCGGTCAGGATTGAATAGACATAACGCGGACCGCCTTCGCGGGCCTTGGTGATGACCGACAGGTCTGGTGGCAGGGCGCCGCCATTGCCAGCGCGCGCGGCATATTCATTAGGATAAGGCTTGGGGAAGGCGTCGGCCGGGGTGCCGGGACGCTGGACCACGTCGCCGGTCTCGGTGTCTATGTCATCGAAATTGTAATCCTTGGCGATCGCCTTGACGAAGGCATTGTCGTTCGGATTCTTGTATTTCTTGTCATAGAAGGGCCCATCCTTCTGACCCAGATTGCGGAACCGCAACTGGTTCATCGAATGGCAGGCCGAACAGACTTCCCGATAGACCTTATAGCCCCGTTGGATCTGGGCCTTATCAAAGGTGCCGAACGGACCGTCCGCGCTCCAGGACATTTCCTTGGGCTCTTCTTCCGTGGTCTTGGCATAGCTCGGCGCGGCGGCGGCAAAAAGCCCAACGACCGCTGCGATAGCGATGAGTTTACGCAGCATCAGGCTCAACCCTTCTTCTCGGTCGCCGAAGCGCCGTTCAAAATCGATGCCGTAATCGAGTCCGGCTCTTGCAATGGCTTCTCCACCAGACCCAGGACCGGCATGACGATCAGGAAATAGGCGAAGTAATAGAAGGCTGCGAT
>CANGCO010000060.1 GCA_947452365.1 Caulobacteraceae bacterium | reverse complement strand
TCATCACTGGTGCGGTCGAGAAGACTCGAACTTCCACGGGTTGCCCCACAGCGACCTCAACGCTGCGCGTCTACCAATTCCGCCACGACCGCATCGTGGTGAGGGGCGGGGGTACCAAACCCTAGGGCATATGTGAAGACCTAATGCGGACAAACGCAAAAAGACTGCAAAACTTATGTCTAACCGCAGCCCTTGGAGCCGAAAACCAAGCCAGCTTCAGGCCACGCCGCCGGCCATATAGTCATAAACATCAGCCGTTCGCGTGACATGGATCGCGATCCGATCTTCATCGATCACAATTTCACCGCGCGCGACCGGATAATTATTGGCCAAGATCCAGACCTCGTCAGACGCCTGGGCATCGAGCGGGATCACAGCGCCCCGACCCATGCGCAAAAACTGGCGCATCGGCAGCACAGACCGGCCAAGCAGAACCGAGATCTCGACATTGACCCAGTTGATTTGACCCACGCGAAAAATTCCTTAAGCCGCAATCGGGGCCAGACTATTGGACGCCCTCGGGTATAGAATGGCGCAACATGCTTGACCGTCTGTTAAGCCCACAGGAAGTTTTGCCTTGGCAACTCAAGTTTTTTCGCGCCCTGACGGCCAGCCGGTCGATTGGGCCATCTCATCGGCGCCCATTGGGTATGAGGCGGCGGTGACGGCCATGGAGGCGCGGGCCAAGGCGATCTATGAAGGCACGGCTTCGGAGCTGGTCTGGCTGCTCGAACACCCGCCCCTCTATACGGCAGGCCTATCATCCAAGGGCGAGGACCTGTTGGTGCCCGACCGTTTTCCGGTCCATGCTAGCGGCCGTGGCGGCCAATACACCTATCACGGCCCCGGCCAGAGGGTAGCCTATGTCATGCTCGACCTGCGCGCCCGTGGCCGCGATGTCCACGCCTTTGTTCGGGCACTCGAGGCCTGGATCATTGCGGCGCTGCGTGTCTTTAATGTCGAGGGTGAGATCAAGCCCGGCCGGGTTGGGGTCTGGGTGACCCGCAAGGTGCCGGGCCTAAGGCCGCAAGAGGACAAGATTGCCGCGATCGGCGTCAAGCTGCGCCACTGGGTGTCCTTTCACGGCATTAGCCTGAATGTGGAACCCGATCTTGACCATTTTGACGGAATTGTGCCCTGCGGCATTTCCGAGCACGGCGTCACCAGCCTGGTCGATCTTGGCCTGCCCGTGACCATGGATGAGGCTGACCTTGCCTTGCTCGACGGCTTTAAGGCGGTATTTGGACCGTGCCGATCGGCGAAGCCGCCGATCTAGGACCGGCTAAAGCGGTACCGCTTGAGACGGGTTTTGCGGATTAGGACCAAACCGATTAGTCCCCTCCTCGCCCGGCATAACCGCCAATTCAATCACGGCCCAGATCAGGACGAGGCCAAATAGAAAATCGAAAAACCCAACCGGTTGCGGCCAGACAGCCAGAACCGCTGCCAAGATGGGCGCTGCCCACCAGCCTGACCGGCCCCGGTCATGCAGCCGCTTGGACAGGATGCAGGCACCGCAGAAAAACACCAAAGGATAGAACAACCAGCCCGTAAGCACGTGCAAGGTCCCGCCTGCGACCGACTCGTAAAGCGCGGTCAAGCCGATCAGTGCGCCGGCCACGATCAAAAAGGGCGTGCGCGCGATCCGGCCCGTTGAGGATACCAGAAGTTCAATCCAGTCGGTCTGGCCGCTCATCATCTATCCTGCTGATCTGGTCGCAGCGCTTTTGCGACACGCCAAACTAGCGCCTTGAGGGCATTAGGGAAAGCCCGGTTACAGGGCCTTTTCGATCGCCGCCTTCAAGGACTTGTCCTGAGGCGTGACCATGGACGAGAAACCGGCAATCGGCTGGCCGTCGCGCCCGATCAAGACCTTGTGGAAATTCCATTTCGGCTCAGCCTGACCGCCCAGCCTAGCCTTGGCCCATTTATAAAACGGGTGGGCTTGTGGGCCGCGCACCACTGACTTGGTGGTCATGGGAAAATCGATATTGAAATTGACCGTGCAGAACTTCTTGATCTCGGCTTCAGAGCCGGGCTCTTGTCCGCCAAAATCATTTGAGGGCACGCCCAAAATGACAAACCCCTTGGCCTTGTAAGCCTTATACAGTGCCTCTAGGCCTTCATACTGGGGGGTAAAGCCGCAGCGCGAAGCCGTATTGACCACCATGACCACCTTGCCGCGGAACTGCGACATGGGCAGGGGCGCGCCATCAATCGCGGTGAAATTATAGCCATAGGCCACGGCCGGCTCAGTGCCTGCCCCTGCCTGATCGGTTGGGGCGGCAAGGGCGATGGTGGCGGTCAGGGCCGCAAGGGCTATGGATCGGATCATTTGGGGGCTCCCGGTTTCACTATAGAAGTGTGCGGCAAAAGCCTAAGGTCAAGCCCCAGCGGCCAATTCAACCGCCAAGGCCAGGTCTAGCGCCTTGGCCGCCTCCAGCCCGGTCACGGGCGGGCGCGCAGCCTCGCCGCGCACAGCCGCCAAAAATCCAGCCACATTGGCGCCCAAGGGATCAGATCCCTGCGGCGTCTCTGTGAAATCGGCGCGCAAGGCAAAAGGCGTTGAATTCTTAAAGGCCCGGGTCAGGAAATCGATCTCGACCTCGCCCGAGGGATAAACAATGCGCATGGTGCGCTCACGTGCATCGGCAATGCGCGAGGTCTTAAACTTGGCAGTCATGCCGCTGGCAAAGGTCACCTCGGCCTCGACCTCGTCCAGATGTGGGCCTTGCTGAATGCGCCCCTCGGCCTCAACCGCGATCGGCTCGCTACGGGCAAGGGTCAGGGCCAGATCAATATCGTGCACCATTAGGTCAAGCACGCAGGACACGTCCGTATTGCGCACATTCCAGATGCCGCGCCGCACCGCTTCCAGATAAAGCGGCGTCTCCGGCACGGACAATAGGCCCATGGCGCCAAATATGATCCGTTCCTGATGCCCACAGGCCAGAACCAATCCCTTTTTCGCCGCCAAATTGGTCAGGCGCTCGGCCTCTTCCAGAGTCGAGGCCAGAGGCTTTTCGACATAGACGCTCTTGCCTGCGGTAAGCGCCGCTAGCGCCGTAGCCGCATGGGTATCGGCAGGTGAGGCAACGGTCACCACATCCACAAGCGCCAGAAAGCCGTCCAATTCGGTACAGGCTACGGCCCCAAGCTCATCGGCAAGGGTCTGGGCGCGAACGGGATCAGGATCAAATATGGCCGCGAGCGTGACCCCCGGCTGGCTGGCATATTTGCGCGCATGATAGCCGCCGAACACCCCTGCCCCGGCAACGCCTGCTTTGAGTGGCTTGGTCATGAAGGTTCCTATGCTTTGGCCAGATTCGTTTGGCGACAGTGACCATGGCCGCGTTGGGATGCAAGCCACCTTGCATCGGCTTTGCGCCCAAGTTTAGGCATGGCGCGATCGCCCTAGCCCCCACGACGAGACGCTTTGGGTTTGTGAGCTAGACCCAACCGGGCTAAACAGGTGTTTGAATGCCCCGGCGCATGCTGCGCCTGCCATCAAGGAATAGACCATGCCCACTATCGCATCCAAGGAAGTCCGCCTCAAATCGCGCCCGATTGGCCTGCCCAAGGCCTCTGACTTTGATCTGGCCACGGTCCAGATTGCAGAGCCCGGCCCGGGCGAGGTCCAGGTCAAGAACCTCTATATGACGGTCGATCCCTATATGCGCGGCCGCATGTATGACCGGCCCAGCTATGTGCCGCCCTTCCAGATCGGCGAGCCCCTGCAAGGCGGCGCGATCGGTCAGGTCACAGCCTCGAATGATCCAAAATTCGTCGTCGGAGACTTGGTCAATTCCATGTTTGGCTGGCGCGAGGCCTATGTGGCACCCGCCTCGGCCTTGCAAAAGGTCGAGACCCATGGCCTGCCGCCCCAAGCGTTTTTGGGCGTGGTTGGCATGCCCGGCATGACCGCCTATGTCGGCCTCCTAAAGATCGCAGCGCTCAAGGCCGGTGACGTGGTGTTTGTATCGGCGGCGGCCGGCGCTGTCGGCGCGATTGTCTGCCAGATCGCCAAGATCAAGGGCTGCACCGTGATTGGCTCGGCCGGCGGCGCTGAAAAGATTGCCTATTTGAAGGAAATCGGCGTCGATCACGCTATTGATTATAAGGCCGTGCCAAACCTGACGGCGGCGCTCATGGAAGCGGCTCCGACCGGCATTGATGTCTATTTCGAAAATGTCGGCGGCGAGCACCTCGAAGCCGCAATCACCGCCGCCCGTCCGTTTGCGCGCTTTGCCCTCTGCGGCATGATCTCGCAATACAATGAGACCGGTGAGCCCAAGGGCCCTTCGAACATTATTCAAGCGGTCGGAAAGCGTATCCGCATGGAAGGCTTTATCGTCTCAGACAGCGCCGACATGCAGCCTGCCTTTGTCAAGGACATGGCCGACTGGATCGGCTCGGGCCAACTGAAATACCGCGAAACCATTGATGACGGGGTTGAGAACGCGCCGGGCGCGTTCGTGAAACTGTTCAGCGGTGAAAACATCGGCAAGATGCTGGTCAAACTGTCCTAAGCCCTTGCGCCTGCGCAGCCCTATTGCCCAAATGATCAGGCAATAGGGCTGCGTGATCGGCACTGAAATAATTGATCCTGAGACATTCGGCTGTTTCCCTAGGGGCGTATGATCGGCTAGATGCGGGCCTGAAGGCCTTTCCGGGGTTCGCGCCATTGGCGCTGGGAGAATAATTCGGTGTCTCGCCTATTTACTGCCTATGTCCTGTGCGGCTGGAGCGCGGCGTCCAAGCCCGCGACCGGCGCTGACAATATCTGGATCGCCGTGCTCAAGCGCGATGTGCGGTTTCGTCTGGCGTTTGAATCCTTTAGCGTCACCACTCGCACCGAGGCCGAGGCGCGGATAGGCCTGATCCTGGATGATTTGAAAAAGCGCGGCGAAAAGGCCCTGCTCGGCTTTGACTTTCCACTCGGCCTGCCCCGCGGCCTAGCCAGCGCGCTGAAATTGACGACTGAGCCCGCCTGGCGCGCGGTTTGGGATCACTTGATCAAGACGGTCAAGGACAAGCCCAACAACCTCAATAACCGCTTTGGCGTCGCCGCCGACATTAATCGGCGCACCAATGACGGGCCCTTCCCGTTCTGGGGCTGTCCGCCGCGCGATACCCTGACCACGCTCCAGCCCAAAAAGACCCGTGAGCATGGGCCAGATGACCTGCCAGAAAACCGTCTGGCCGATATTGCCCTCAAGACCGGGCGCTCGCCCTGGAAGCTCTATTTCAATGGCTCGATTGGCGGTCAAATTATACTTGGCATTCCCGTCATTGGCCGTCTCAAGGCCGCCAAGGCCGAGGCCCTAAAGATCTGGCCCCTAGAAACCGGCTGGAAGGCCTTAAGCCCAGCCGATCTTGATGGGGTCGAGGTGGTGGTTGTCGAGATCAATGCCGACCTTGCCAAGGCCACCCCCTTTCCCGGCGAAGCCAAGCCTCTGGCGCAACTGCGCACCCTGGCCGAACACTTTGCCAAGCTAGACGAGGCCGGAAAGCTGGGGGCTGCCTTTGCCCCGCCCAAATCGGCCGATCCTGAAACCGTCACATTGGTCGAAAGCGAAGAAGGCTGGCCGCTGGTAGTCTAGGCTCAACCCATATTCCAGGATTCCTGTTTGTCTACAAACTTGGGAACCGTATCGAGCACGGGTTCAAGACGCCCAAGCCCTTCCCGCTAATCCCGCTTCCCCCGCGCAGGCGGAGGCCTAGACGTGTTTAGCGCTGCCCGTCGGTTGGCCCTGATCTGGGTCCCCGCCTTAGCGGGGAAGGCGAAAGGGGTTGGGGCGGCCTTGACCAATGGCGCATTTCTAGGCCAGCTTGGTAAGGAGCGAGGGGCCTAAGAATGGCAAACATAATCAAACACCGCATGGCCGCTGAAATGGACGGCGAGTTTGTTCTGTTCTTGATTGGTATGCGGATCAATAAGCCGTGGAAGATCTGGCAATGGTGGCCCGTGGCAACGGCCATGCCGCGCATGATTATCGAGCTCTATAAGAAGCCAGAGCTTGGCATGCTGCATGCCCAGACCCTGTTCGCCTTCCCCAATATCATGGTTACGCAATACTGGCGCAGTTTTGAGGCGCTGGAGGCCTATGCCAAGGCCCCAGACAAGGCGCACCTTCCCGCTTGGCAGGCCTTTAACAAGGCCATTGGCTCCCATGGCGATGTTGGCATTTGGCACGAGACCTATGTCATCAAGCCCGGCCAGTATGAGAACGTCTATAATAACATGCCCGCTTGGGGCCTTGGCGTGGCAGGCCAGCTGCACGAAGCCAAGGGCCCCCGCGCCTCAGCCGGAAAAAGGCTTAAGGCGACGGTCTAGCGCCCTAGCCCGCCTTGGCCAACTGATCCTCGATCCGGGCGGCCTTGAGCCGCTCGGCAACCAGGAAGGACAGCTCCAAGGCCTGGTCGGCATTGAGGCGAGGATCGCAATGGGTGTGATAGCGATGCGACAGCTCGTCCTCGGACAAGGCCCGCGCACCGCCCGTACACTCAGTCACGTTCTGGCCGGTCATTTCCAGATGCACGCCGCCGGGATGTACGCCCTCGGCCTGGGCGACATCGATAAAGCTGCGCACCTCGCTTAAGACCCGGTCAAATGGGCGGGTCTTATAGCCGTTTGAGGCCTTGAGCGTATTGCCGTGCATGGGATCAGTCGACCAGACCACGGAACGGCCACTGCGCTTGGTCGCCTCCATCAGGCGCGGCAGGCGGTCACCAATCTTGTCCGAACCGAACCGGCCAATCAGGGTCAAGCGGCCGGGCTCATTGGCGGGGTTTAAGGCATCGATCAGGCGAAGCAGGTCATCGGGCTCCATGGTCGGGCCGCACTTGACGCCAATCGGGTTCTTGATCCCGCGCATATATTCGATGTGCGCGCCGTCCAATTGTCGCGTGCGCTCGCCGATCCAAAGCATGTGGGCCGAGGTGTCGTACCAGTCGCCCGAGGTGGAATCGACCCGGGTCATGGCCTCTTCAAAGCCAAGCAGAAGTGCCTCATGGCTGGTAAAGAACTCAACCCGGCGCAGGTCCGGCTGGCTTTCAGGCGTAATGCCAATGGCGCTCATAAAGGCTAGGGATTCCGAAATCTTTTCCGAAAGCTCATGATAGCGCGCGCCTTGGGGGCTATCTTGCACAAAGCCAAGCGTCCAGCGGTGGATGTTATAAAGGTCAGCATAACCGCCGCCGGCAAAGGCGCGCAAAAGGTTCAAGGTCGCGGCCGATTGGCCATAGGCCTTGAGCAGACGCTCAGGATCAGGCAGGCGCTCGGAAGGCTCAAAAGCCATGCCATTAATGATATCGCCGCGATAGGACGGCAAGGTGACGCCGTCTATGGTCTCAATCGGCTCAGACCGTGGCTTGGCAAATTGACCCGCAATTCGCCCAACCTTAACCACCGGCTTGCCACCGGCAAAGGTCAGAACCACCGCCATCTGCAAGATCAGGCGGAAGGTGTCGCGTATGTTATCCGCATGGAATTCCTTAAAGCTTTCAGCGCAATCACCGCCCTGTAGCAAAAAGGCCTTGCCTTCGGCCACATCGCCCAGCAGGGACTTTAGCCGACGCGCCTCACCGGCAAACACCAATGGCGGCATGCCGCGCAGGGTCTGCTCAACGCGCTCTAGGGCCGCACCATCCGGATAATCGGTCGGCACATGCTTGGCGGTCTTTTGTCTCCAGGACGGCGGGGTCCAACGTTCGGTCATGGTCATTACTCAAATAGCTAAGGCGCGGCTTATAGACCAAGCCTTTGATGAAGGCAAAACCCTAGGGTCTTAGGGTTTCAAATCCGTTCCAAGGCCATGATGGCTTGGGTGCGACGTCGCAAGGATGCCCTGGCCCGGTCAAGCATGGCTATGGTCGCAAAGGCTAGGGCCCCTAGGGCCAACCACCATTCTTGCCAGACCCCAAAACTCAAGGCCCCGATGGTCAGATAGGTCACCGCGGTCGCAGCCGCCACCGCGCCAAGATTGCGATCTCTCTGGGCCAGATTATTGATCAGGCTAAAAATCGCAACCCAGGCCAGACACATCAGCGCCGCCCCAATCGCGCCAAGCTCAAGCCAGATTTGCAAGGCGGCATCGTGGGTGTGTAGGGGGATTTCGGTGAAAATGCGGCTCGTATCAAGCCCCCAGCCCCGCAGCGGATGTTCAATAATCCTGGCCGTGGCAAATCGCCAAATATCGAGCCGCGCATCCCAGGACGCGCCAAGCCTTGGACCGGCCCAATCAAATACGCCCAGCTGGACGGCCAGTACGATAACCACTGGCGCGACCAGCCAATAGACCAGACTGGCTAGGGCGATGGCCAGACAAGCCGCAGCGCCGGTCCTTTGCACCGCCCAGAAAACTACACTGCTCACCACCAGCGCCGCCAAGGGCGCATCCGATGAGAAACGATAGGTCGCTAGACCAAGCCCAATCCCCAAAAGGGCGATCAAAAACGGTCCAAAGGCCCTGATCTTGTCGGCGGCCAAACACAAGGCCGCTGGCCAGAATAACAGACCCAGCACATATGTGCCCTGAGCCACATTGCGCATGGCCAATTCCGTGCGGATCGGCTGGCCGATCATGGCCTTGATCGCCTGATAAAAGCTGGCGCTTTGCAGGGCCTCAATCATCAAGAGCCCGGCCAAGAGCGTCATGCCCCCGGCCATGACCCAAAGAGCGCGCTGGGCTGAGGTTTCGCACAATTGGGCGGCGCTCATAATGAAAACGCTGCACACAGCCAGCTGCAGCAATAGCTTCATACCCGTAGCCATTTCGGGGCGAGGATATTCCAAAACCAAACCCGGATTTGGCGGTGCCGGGCTCCAGATCAAACTAATAACCGCCCATAGGACCAAGGCCAGCCAAGGCCAAACCACCGGCTGGGGCGGTCGCACCTCGCGCAAACCGGTTAGACACAATAGGCCGCCGAGCGCGATCAAGGGCGCAAAGCCAAGCGGCCCAAGATAGGCGAGCAAGGCCGTCATCACATACACGCCAATCATCAGGCCGCCACGCCAAGGGGTCTCGGCCACCGACGCCGGACGCGCCGCCTTACCCCAGCTTGCGGATGAGGGCTTGGGGGTATGGGTCCTCATGCGGCGTTGGCGTGGCCCGGCGATGCCTGTTTGTCGCGCATGGTCACCAGTTCTTCTGCCGCCGTCGGGTGCACGGCGCAGGTCTGGTCCCACTGGGCCTTGGTTACACCCATCTTGATCGCAATCGCCGCCATCTGGATCATCTCGCCCGCTTCAGGCCCAACAATATGACAGCCGACAATCTTTTGGGTTTCGGTAACCACAATAAGCTTCATCAACATGCGGTCCTGATCACCGGTAAAGGTATATTTCATCGACCGAAACCGGGCCAGATAGATGTCCAACTCACCGTATTGCTGACGTGCCTCAGCTTCGCTCAAGCCGACCGTCCCGACCGAGGGCTGGGAAAACACTGCCGTTGCGACCGTGTCATGGTCAAAGCTGGACGGTATGCCGCGATAGACCGTATCGGCAAAGGCTACAGCCTCGCGGATCGCAACCGGGGTCAGATTGATCCGGTCCGTCACATCACCGATGGCATAAATATTATCGATATTGGTCTTGGAATAGGCATCCACCGCAATCGCACCGCGCGCATTCAAGGCCACGCCAGCCGCCTCTAGCCCCAAGCCCTCGACATAGGGCTCGCGGCCAACCGCGAACATGACCGCATCGGTGGTGATATCGAGCCCGTCCTGCAAATGGCTGACAATACCGGCTTCCGTCTTTTCAAGGCTCTGATGGCGCTGATTAAACACGAACTTGATGCCTTGTTTTTGCATTTCTTCGGCCAGATGCACGCGCACATCCTCATCAAAGCCGCGCAAGATATTATCGCCGCGATAGATTAAGGTGGTGTCTACGTCCAAGCCGTTGAAAATGCCGGCAAACTCAACCGCAATATAGCCGCCGCCGACAATCACTATGCTCTTGGGCAGGCCTTCCAAATGAAAGGCCTCATTCGAGCTGATGGCATGTTCAATGCCGGGCACATCCTTGGGCCACCAGACGCGGCCGCCGACTGCGATCAAGATCTTATCCGCCGTCACGGTCCGGCCCTGGCCGACCAGCTCAACAGTGTGGGCATCGACAAGCCGCGCACGCGCCATGATCAGCTCGGCCCCCGCCTTGTTCAGATTGGTTTGATAAATCCCGGACAGGCGCGCGATTTCCGCATCCTTGCGGGCCAAGAACTTGGACCAGCTAAATTGCGGCGCCGCATCGCCCTTGGGCAGGGTCCAGCCAAACCCTTCGGCGGTGTGGAAGGCATGGCTAAACTCAGACGCATAGACCATGAATTTTTTCGGCACGCAGCCACGCACCACACAAGTGCCGCCAACCTGATCTTCTTCGGCGACCGCGACCTTGGCCCCCGTAGCGGCGGCCAGGCGCGCTGCCCGCACCCCGCCAGAACCCGCGCCAATTACAAACAGGTCATAGTCATAACCGGCCATGGTCGTCTCCAGACATAAATTTACATAAAAACAAGGCGTTTAGGGCAAGAGCCTCAATACATCGCCCTCGCCGCCCAGCAAGGCCTCATCGGCCAGGTCTAGAAATAGACCATGATCCACAACCCCGGTCACACTCTTTAAAGCATCGGCCAGGGCCGAGGGGTCGCGGATCGTACCGCAGGCCGCATCATAGATCAGGTTGCCGCCATCCGTGCGCAAGGGCACGTCGCCGCGCAGGCGAAGGCTTGGCACAGCCTTGATATTACAGTCCTCAAGCGCATCGCATATCCGGCGCGCCGTCGTGGTATGGCCAAAAGCGACCACCTCAATCGGCAAGGCAAACTGGCCCAGCACTGGCACGGACTTGGCGGCATCGGCAATCACCACGCACCGGCGCGACGCCTCCCAGACCAGTTTTTCCCGCAGCAAGGCCGCGCCGCCGCCCTTGATCAGGGCTAGGCCCGGCCCGATCTCATCGGCACCATCGACCGTCAGATCAATCCGCCCGGCCTCGTCCAAAGACATCACGCGCATACCCAGCGAAACGGCCAGGTCTTCGGTCGCTTGCGAGGTGGCAACCCCGACAATGTCCAGTGAACGTATGGCCAAGGCCTTGACGAACCAGGCCGCGGTCGAACCAGTCCCAAGTCCAACGACCATGCCGGGCTGGATTAGGGCGGCGGCAGCTTCAGCTGCGGCCTTTTTTTGCGCATCAAGGCTCTTGGTCATGGCACGGTCTTACCTCAGCTTATGATTTTCCGCCACGGGCGCGTTTCATCATCCGAAACCGCTCGGCCCAGCCCAGCTTTTGGGTCTGGGGCGCGCGGGCAAGGCCAAGGGCATTGGCCTCGATATCGGCGGTAATGACAGAGCCAGACCCCGTCATGGCCCCTTCACCGATCCGCACTGGCGCAACCAAGGCGCTGTTGGAGCCGATAAAAGCGCCTGCCCCGACATGGGTCTGGTGCTTATCAAAGCCGTCATAATTACAAAAAATCGTCCCGGCCCCGATATTGGCCTTTTCGCCAATCGTGCCATCGCCCAGATAGGCCAGATGATTAGCCTTGGCACCGGCCCCCACAGTGACCTTCTTGACCTCAACAAAATTACCGATATGGGCCTGAGGCCCAATATCTGCGCCGGGCCTTAGCCGCGCATAGGGGCCGATCAGGGCACCGGCCTGGACCTTGGCCCCCTCCAAATGGCTGAAGGATTTGATCACAGCGCCGGTTTCCACCACCACGCCTGGGCCAAACACCACATAGGGCTCGACCACCGCACCAGCCGCGATCTGGGTGTCCCAGCTGAGGTGCACCGTATCGGGCGCGCTCATGCTCACACCCTCAACCATCAAGGCTAGGCGGCGGCGGCGCTGAAATACCGCCTCGGCCATGGCAAGCTCGGCCTGAGAATTGACGCCCATCACGGCATCCTCAGAGGCAAAAGCCACCTTGGCATGAAGGCCCTGATCATGGCCCAGTCCAATCACATCGGTCAGGTAGTATTCGCCATTGGCATTGTCATTGCCGACCTTGCCCAGCAAGCCGAACAAGACCTTGGCATCGGCGGCAAGAATGCCCGAATTACAGTGGCGAACCTGGCGCTCCTCGAGCGTCGCATCCTTGGCCTCGATAATGCGCAAGAGCTCGCCGCCCGGCGTCAAGATCAGACGGCCATAGGCCCCAGGCTCGGCCGGATCAAAGCCCATGACGGCCAGGTCCGCGCCCTTGGCCCTGAGGGCAAACAAGGGCTCGATCGTGGCGGCGTCCAGCATTGGACAGTCGGCATAGGTCACGACCACATCGCCCTCAAACCCCGCCATGGCAGAGCGGGCGGCCGAGACGGCGTGACCCGTGCCTTGTGGCGGGTCCTGGATCGCTACAGCCGCGCTACCAAGGCGCTGGGCGGCATGCTCGGCGACCGCGGGACTGTGCGTGCCCGCCACCACAATCACCCGCTCGCAGCCCAAGGCCAAGGCCGCATCAATGGCCCGGTCCAAAAGCGTGCGACCTCCAACCCTATGCAGCACCTTGGGCGTTGGCGAGCGCATGCGCGTGCCCTGTCCGGCAGCAAGAATAATAGCGGCGCGTGCGGTCATAATGACGGTCCTTCAGGTCGTGTAGGATTGCCTTGCCTCAGGATTTAGCCGAAACCAAGTCCTGTTTCGAGCGGAGTCCGCAACCTTGAGCGTTTTACCCCCCCTGTTTGCCCCTGACAGCCTGATGGGCACCACCCTGGCCTTTGATCTGGACGGCACATTGGTCGATACCGCCCCCGACCTGATGGGCACGCTCAATTCCATCTTGCACGACCATGCCCTGCCGCCCCTGCCGCTGAGCGCGGCAAAAAGCCTGGTCGGCAAGGGGGCCAAGGTGATGCTGGAACGTGGCTTTGCCGCCTCAGGCCAGACCCTGGACGCAGACCGCTCCCAGATCCTGTTTGACCGGTTTATCGAGATCTATCTTGGCCGGATTGCCAAGGAGAGCCGGCCCTTTGACGGGATGGAGCGGGCCTTGGATCAATTTGCGGCGGCGGGGGCTGGCCTTGTGGTCTGCACCAATAAGCGCACGGACCTGTCCTTGGCCCTACTGGATGCCCTGGGCCTGACGCGCCGGTTCAAGGCCGTGATTGGCGCAGACCTTGCCCCCACCCCCAAGCCCCATGCCAGCCATTATCTGGCCGCCATTGCTGCGGCAGGCGGCACGCTACAGCGCTCGCTGATGGTCGGCGACAGCACGGCTGATGTCCAGGCCGCCCGCAATGCTGGCGCGCCGGTCGTGGTGGTCAGTTTTGGCTATACCGATATTCCCGCAGCGGACCTGGGCGGCGATGTCTTGATCGACCATTATGATGAGCTTGGCGCGGCGGTGCTGGGCTTGTTGCGATAGCACCCCCCTGCCCGGCTATCGCCGGTACTTCCCCCAAGGGGGGAAGATTGACAGTATTTTAATCCTCCCCCCTTGGGGGAGGGGGACCCCGAAGGGGTGGAGGGGGCAGTGCCAGCCCCATCCCCTTCCCCGGCTATCGTCGGTACTTCCCCCACTGGGGGAAGATTTGGTTAGTCATAATCCTCCCCCCCTCTGGGGAGGGGGCAGTGCCGCCCCCGTTTAAGCGAACTCGACCAGGACCTCATCAGCCGCGACACTATCGCCGGACTTGGCGCCGACTTCCTTGACCACGCCATCGCGCTCAGCCCGGATGATGTTTTGCATCTTCATGGCCTCGATGATGCAGACAATTTCGCCTTCCTTGACCTCTTGGCCAAGCGTCACATCCATAGAAACCACCAGACCCGGCATCGGCGAGATCACCAGCTTGGACGTATCTGCGGCCAATTTGGGTGGCAGGCGCTTATGCAGTTCTGCGGAATGCGGCGTGAGAACCAGCACCGAGGCCTTGGCGGCGCGGTGGCGGACCACAAAGCCCTGTGCCGCCGGTTCAACGGCGGCCGTAAACGCCCGGCCATCCAAAAGCCCCTTAAAGGTCGGCCGGCCCGGACGCCAGTCCAGCGTTTCGAGCGACAGGGTGCGATCTTCGCTCGTCAAGTTAATCTCAAGCTTGTCACTTTTTTGGGTCAGGGTGACGGGTCGTTCTTGTTCGCCGACAAACACCGACCAGTCAGAGCGCACAGGACCAAGATCAAGGCTGTCTGGATTAATGCGCGCGCGGGCGGCATAGACCCGGTGCATGGCAGCGGCCACGGCGGTCATGACATCGGTCTGGAAATCGGTCGGCACGGTGCCGTTAAAGCCTTCTGGAAACTCATCAACAATATAATTGGTTGATAATTGGCCAGACTTGAACCGGTCCTGATCCATCACGGCGGCAAGGAAGGGGATGTTTTGACCCAGTCCCTCAATATGGAAGTCTTCTAGCGCCCGGCCCATGCCGGCAACCGCGGCTTCGCGCGTTGGCGCCCAGGTACAGAGCTTGGAGATCATAGGGTCGTAATACATCGAGATCTCGTCGCCTTCGCGCACCCCGGCATCATTGCGCACCGTATAGGCCCCCAGATGCGACGAGCCATGCTCGCCCTCTGACGGCGGATCATAACGCACCAGACGGCCAATCGAGGGCAGGAATTTGCGATAGGGATCTTCCGCATAGATGCGGCTTTCAATCGCCCAGCCCTTGATCTTGAGATCGTCTTGTTTGAAGGCCAGGGCCTCGCCATAGGCCACCCGGATCATCTGTTCGACCAGATCAAGGCCGGTAATCAGTTCGGTCACCGGGTGTTCGACCTGCAGGCGGGTATTCATTTCGAGGAAATAAAAGCTCTTATCTTGTCCCGCGACAAATTCGACGGTGCCGGCACTGTCATAGCCAACGGCCTGGGACAGGGCGACGGCCTGGGCACCCATGGCGGCGCGGGTTTCGGGGTCCAGCAAGGGCGATGGGGCCTCTTCAATGACCTTTTGATTGCGGCGCTGGATCGAGCATTCGCGCTCAAACAGGTGCACCACATTGCCGTGCTTGTCGCCCAACACCTGAATCTCGATATGGCGGGGGCTAGTGATGAATTTTTCGATGAAGATGCGGTCATCGCCAAACGCGCCCTTGGCCTCGGCGCGCACCGCGGGGAAGCCTTCCTCGACATCCTTGCGGTTCCAGGCCACGCGAATACCCTTGCCGCCGCCGCCAGCGCTGGCCTTGATCATGACCGGATAGCCAATTTCTTCGGAAATCTGAACGGCATGGGCGGTATCAGCAATCTCGCCAATATGGCCGGGCACGCAGGACACATTGGCCGCAGCCGCGAACTTCTTGCTTTCGATCTTGTCGCCCATGGCCGAGATGGCGGCGGCATTGGGGCCGATAAAGACAATGCCCTCATCCTTACAGCGCTGGGCAAATTCGGCCTTTTCCGACAGGAAGCCAAAACCGGGGTGAACGGCTTCTGCTCCCGTCTGCTTACAGGCGGCAATAATCTTGTCGGCAATCAGATAGGATTCGGACGCTGGGGCCGGGCCGATAAATACGGTCTCATCGGCCATTTCCACGGCCAGGCTACCGGCATCGGCTTCGGAATAGACCACCACCGTCTTGATGCCCATGCGCCGGGCGGTCTTGATAATGCGAACGGCGATTTCGCCGCGATTGGCGATCAAGATTTTGGAAAACATAAAAGACCTTGCCCCGTCATCGAACTGTTTGACGCCAAGGGGT
>CANGCO010000059.1 GCA_947452365.1 Caulobacteraceae bacterium | reverse complement strand
TGCAATTGACGGCCATAGCCCTTCCACTTGTCCGACTGTTGGTCGACATAGGACAAGGAGCCCTTGCCGCCCAGGACGGTGATGCCGGAATCGATCCGGGCATAGGCGCGGGTCATGCTCTCGCTGCCCGTGGTCACAGCGGCGACGCCGCCAAACGTGTCGGATGGCGTGGCGGAATAGAACTTAATCGTACCACCAAGATTGTTGCTCGAAGCGGTTTCGAGCGTACCGGCGCCTTGCGACAGTTCGGTCTTGCCAATGTTTTCATTGATAATGGCGCGGCTGATATGCATGCCATTGTGATTGCCATAGGACATGTCGCCCAAGGGTATATCATCAAGGGTAAAGCCAAGCTGGTTTTGGTTAAAGCCACGCATGCTGATGCGGACGGCCCACTCATAGGCGCCAAAAGCGTCGGCGGCCTGATAGTTCACGCCGGGCAGCTTGGACAGAACCTTGATTGGGCTGGTGCCAGGCGCGGCAGCCAGAATATCGACGGCTTGAATGGTTTGAACCTGGCGGGTTTCGCCACGGCCCATAATGACGATTTCTTCGACACCATCCGAAGATGCGGTTGCTGACGATTCGGCGGCCATAACCGGTGCGGCTAGGCACAGTGCGAGCGCCGATGCGCCCACAAGCAATTGCAGTCTCATGAATATCCCCTGTTTAGCCCAAAGCATAAAATAGCGATGAGTACGGTCGGGGGCGTAACGAACTTATGTGACAATCATTAATCAGTTTTATGACACAAAATACGTCCGATTTAATGATGGTAATAATGATACACTTTTGGGGCTAAATCCGTTGCGGGGCGCTAATTTCCCTCTCGAATGAGCGGCAGGGACAGGCCAAGGGCCGAGCGATTTTGCAATTGCTCGCGCCGGAATCGGAACAGTTCGGCGGGACGGCCGCCGGTCTCGACATCGAATCGGCCAAGCCCCTCAACCAGACCCGTGCGATCGAGCATGCGGCGGAAGTTTTGCTTATGCAGCTTAACCCCGGCAACGGCTTCAACCGTCCTTTGCAGCTCCGACAGGGTAAAGGTCGGGGCGGTCAACTCAAACACGACGGGCCGATATTTCATCTTGCCACGCAATCGGCCAAGGGCGGTGGCGAGTATGCGTCTGTGATCTGATAGCATGGGCTCGCCAAAGGCCGGCGCGAGGCTGGCAGGCTCTGTTGCGGCCAGGCCCCAGGCCCGGTCCCGGTCGCGCGCCGCCTCGGCCGCCAAGCCTGCCTCATAGAGGAGTTCATAGCGGTCAAGCACCCGGTCCTCATTCCAAGCCCCACCATCAAGGGCAAACAGGTCGCGCGACCGGTTCTGGCGAAATTCACTGTCTTCGCCGCGCCCGGCCTCGGCCCAGAGCTTCAAGGCCGGGGCAATTGTCTTGTCGATCAGGTCTGGCCGACCTTGACGCCAATCCTCCCAAGGAAAATATCGCCACAAAGAGGACCAGGCCGTATCGGGGGCTGCGGTCTCAACCGGCAGGGGGGTGAGGCCCAGATAACCCACCGAGATCACCCGCGCGCCGCCCGCCCCAACATCGGCAAGCGGCGCATCGCGGCCCTTGTCGCCAAAGGTATAGAGCTGCTCGACATAGCCAAGATCAAACCGGGTCTGTTCGGTCACAAAGGCCCGCAGGGCCAGTTCAAACGTCCGGTGGCCTTCTGGATCAAATGGACCAAAGGGCAGGCCCGCCAGGCGCGAGGCGGTGCCCGTGGCCAGATCCATCGGCCGGACGGTCAAGACCACAGCCTCGCCATCGCGTACGGCCATGACCACGGCCGATAGTCCAATGACAACCAATTGGGTCAAGGCCTCGCCCTATTCACTGTCAAACGCCGATGTAATGGGGGCAAATCCGGCCGCGTCCGACAAGACCTCAAAGCGCTGAACATAGCGCAACTGGGCCTGAGCGGGTGCCATGGGCTCTAGGTTTAAGCCATAGCCGCTGGGTATGGGGCCAAACAGGCTCAAGGCCTCAGGCGCTGAAAACCCCGCCAATTGTACAGCCTCGAAATGCGCACAGGCCCGGTCGGCCTGTTTGATCAGGGCCTTGATCGGGGCGGGCGTTTGGGCCGGAAGACCAAACCGCACATGGATGGCCGTCTCTAACCGTTCTTCGAAGGTGCGGTAATTCAGCCCAAGTGCGCCCTTGAACGGTGATATCATATCCCCAATCACATACTCCGATGCGTCGTGCAAAAGCGCCGCTAATCGCCATTTGGCATCGAGGCCGGGCGACAAATGGGCGGCAATCTCCTCGACGATCAAGGAGTGCTGAGCAACAGAAAAACCATGTTCGCCCGTGGTTTGACCATTCCATCGTGCCACCCGCGCCAGACCGTGCGCAATATCGCTGATCTCTATGTCCATCGGGGAGGGATCAAGCAGGTCGAGACGCCGACCCGACAACATGCGTTGCCAGGCCCTAGGCGGTAGATCAGCTGTGCGGGTTTGACGCAGTCGGTTCGCCACAATTGGGGTCCTAAATAGAGTGTGTCGTCAGACTTGGCCCGGCAGGAGCCGGTTAGCAATCCTGTCTATGTCAAATGGGAGTGAAAAATGAATTGGGCAAGGATTATGGTACCGCTAAGCGGTAGCCACGCAGACGCCGACAGCCTGAACTCTGCTGCGGTGATTGCTAGACTGTTTCATGCCGAGCTGGCCGGTATTTTCACGCCACCTGATATTGCCGATCTTATGCCCTGGATGGGCGAGGGCTTTATGGGCGGGATTCAGGTTTCAGCGCTCGATAGCCTAAGAGAAGCGACTGAGGAGGGACAGGCCAAGGCGCAGGCCGCCCTTGATGGCATCGCGCTTGCGAACAAGACCCTCACCACCTTGACCTCTCCGGTTTGGGTTGGCTTGTCCATGGAGGGGCGGCTTTCGGACCTGATCGTGTTTGATAATGCCTCTGCACGCGGGCAGGGCGCCTTGGCCGAGAGCTTTCAGCAGCTGATCGCCGATGAGCAAAGGCCTATAATGGTTGCAAGGCCCGGCCTAACCGGAACTGGCTGTATGGCCATTGCCTGGGATGGCGGCAAGGAGGCCACCCGCGCGGTACGAACCGCCCTGCCTTTGCTGGAAAAAGCCAGCAAGGTGGTGATCATGGCTATTCCTGCCAGCGCACCGCGGCCCTATCACCCCGCCAGATTGCAGGACTTTCTTAAAGCGCGCGGGGTCGAGGCCGAGGTCCAGACGATAACCGCGACGGGCGATGTCGGTGCCTTGCTTTTGGGCGGGGCCAAGGCTGCCGGGGCGGAAATCCTCGTCGCCGGCGCCTTTGGGCATCCGAGATTGCAGGAATTCATTTTTGGCGGCACCACCCGCAGTCTTTTGCATGCTGATGGGCCGTCCCTGTTCCTGTCTCATTAGATTTAATTGAAGGAAAGCTGCCTATGCGCTTGTTTCATATAACTCTTCGCCTTGCTCGTAATCCCGGTACTGAGTTTGTGTATGGTGATACGGCACGCGGCTATAGCCTCACTGCGCCCTTGACCGACACCGGTCATTTGGATCTGGTAGCCTATCAGGCCGCGCCTAGGCTTTGCAAGGTTCACCGGTTTTCGCCGGGCACACCGGGCGAGGACGGGCACCTGCGTCACCGCGGTAAGACCTGGTATTTTGATTATCTTAGCGATGAAACCAGCGATGATGAGCCGCTCTATCGACTCGGCGAACATAGCTTTCGTATCGGTGATTATGTGACCGTCAGCGATGAGACCGGCCGTCACCTGACCTATCAGGTCAGCGAGATGCATCCGGCTTGAGTTAACGGCCAGAATTGAGCGCCACCAAGGCCTTTAGATCCTTAAACACTTGGCGCTCATGTTTGCTCTTGCCCTTGATCGTCGCAATGACCAAGGGCCCGCCCATGGGACCGCGCGCCTCATAGCCGACAACCCTGAATCCGGCCGGGCCTGGATTTTCGCAAGCAATGATCAAGGAGCGCCTTATGCCCTCACCACGGTCATGCATGCGGATCACGGCTGTGTTCGCACGGGCATTAACACTGACACTACCCTGCTCGCTGTGCAGTAGGGGCATGGTTCCTGTGGCGCTGGAGGCCTCAATCCGCACACTATCGTCCTTGTCGTCTGTATGAATTGATAGGCCGCCGATCTGGACGAGGGTCTTGCCATGCTCGGTCTTGACCTTGATGCCGGGCAAGACTAGGGGCGCCGGTGCCTTGGCATGCGGGGGTTCAGGCGATTTGGGCTGTGCAGGCGGAATTGCCGGCATGTCTGCCGCAGGCATCAAGGCAAAAAGACTATTTTCCACCCCTAACAGCACAATTTCGGCGGGCGAATTACCGATAGCGATCAAGCGCAAGGACACATCCTGCCCATTATTGTCGCTATAATCGCAGCCCTGACCATCGCGCGCTTGCGCGACCCGTCGCAAACGGCCTTGGCGATCTGGGCATTTAAGCTGGCTAATGGGTTTTGGGCTGACAGAGGCGGGAGAGGCGGGCCTGGATGTTGTATCCTGGCCGCAACCCGATAGGGCCAGCGCAAGGGCACATGCGCTGACGCTAAGCGCAAAAATGCTAAAGGTTTTCATAGGGCAAGCCACCGTTGCAACACAGGGTGACCGGAACATGAACGCGCCAAGCCGTCTAGTGAATTCGCGTTAAGGTTTGCAGCGGCCCCGATCGCCCAGGGCCGCCGCAAGCTGAGTTACTATTGGCCCGGACGACCGCCAGTGCCTTCACGCCGCGCCAAGAAGGCCAGACGTTCAAACAGGTGAATATCCTGCTCGTTCTTCAATAAGGCGCCATGCAGGGGCGGGATCAGCTTGGTTGGATCCTTTTCGCGCAGCACGCTTTCGTCAATATCTTCGACCAGCAACAGCTTGAGCCAGTCGAGCAATTCGGAGGTCGAGGGCTTTTTCTTTAGGCCCGGCACCTTGCGCATGTCGTAAAACACCCGCAGCGCCTCAGACACCAGCTTTTGCTTAATGCCCGGGAAGTGGACATCGACAATCGCCTTCATAGTCTCGTCTTCAGGGAAGCGAATATAGTGGAAGAAGCAGCGGCGCAAAAACGCGTCGGGCAGCTCTTTTTCGTTATTCGAGGTAATGATGACCACGGGGCGCACGGCGGCCTTGATGGTCTGGTTGGTTTCATAGACATAGAATTCCATCCGATCGAGCTCTTGCAGCAGATCGTTTGGAAACTCGATATCGGCCTTGTCGATTTCGTCGATCAAGAGGACAGGGCGCACAGGCGCGTCAAACGCCTCCCACAACTTGCCCTTTTTGATGTAGTTGGCCACGTCCTTGACGCGCTCTTCACCAAGCTGGCTGTCGCGCAGGCGGGTTACGGCATCATATTCATAAAGGCCTTGTTGAGCCTTGGTCGTGGACTTGATGTGCCAGGTGAGCAGGGGGGCATTCAGAGCCTTGGCCACCTCATAGGCCAGGACCGTCTTGCCGGTACCGGGCTCGCCCTTGATCAGGAGCGGACGCTCCAGGGCAATGGCGGCATTGACCGCAACTTTTAGATCATCGGTCGCCACATAATCCGTGGTGCCCTCAAAACGCTGGCGCATGAATTCCTATCTCCCTGGAGGCAGACCTTAAGGTGGCCTACGCTCAAACAAGCGTTTAACCTAAAGAGGCTGGTGCGGGTTTCAAGCCCGATTACGGCTTTGGGCGCTTGGGATGCGAAAAAAGCGCTATGCTTGCCTCTAGTCGTTTGGCCCGGCCTTGACCAGTTGCGCCAATTTCGCGGCAATGTCGGCCATGGTTGGCGCCCAGTCACCTGGGTTTTCGCAGACAAAAACCTCTGCGGACGGATACCAGGGCATTTGCTTGGTCCCAAGCCGTGGCCAGGCATCGAGCGGGCTAATCAGCCAAACCGGGTTGCCACAGGCGGCTGCGATATTGGTGGTGGCATTGGCAAAGCCAATCGTCAGGTCGAGCGCGCAAGATAGGGCCGCAACATCATCAAGATCATTTTTCAGGTCGATACCGGGCGGCTGCCAGATCTCTATGCCCAGTTCGGATCTAGCCCAGGCCAATTCTTCATCGCAGTCGCCATACTGAAAATTGATTAGGCTTATGCCCGGGGTCTGGAGGATGGGCGCCCACTGCGCAAAAGGCGAAAAGGCCTGATTTCGCGCGCCAAACATTTTTAGGCTCTTCCACAATAGACCAATCTTTGGCCCCGGCGGGGCCTGGCATAACACGGCCTGCCAATGCGCGATTCTGGCCGGATCGGCGGTCAAGATCCGATCGGTTTTCCCAAAGGCTTCAAGCGATGGGCGATATTGCCGCAATAGCGAGGCCATGGGGGTCCAATAGTCGATCTCATCGGGATTGGTAATGAACGGAACCAGGCGTACTGATTGTTGGTTAATGTCATAGGTCGCATGCGCGCCGAGCTTTGCGCTTGGAAAACTTCTCGACATTAACGGCAATAGGCGCGGCTCCACCGCCAAGACCAGCTGACCATTGGGTCCAAGCGCGGCCAAGACGTCTGGCAAGACTGTGCCAAACAAGATTTCGTCGCCAAGGCCTTGCTCGCCAATGACCAGAAGCGATTTGCCGGAAAGATCGGTTTGCGGCACCCACCTTGGCCGGTTTACAGCAAATTGGGTTCCACCGGAAAACACCGGGTCAAGCCGAGCCTCATAATCATCCCAACCCGCCTTCAGATCGCCGAGGCACAGCTGGATCGAGGAGCGGGCCAGCTGCATCATGGCGGATTCATCGGGCGTGGTCTTCATTGTAAGGGCGGTATTACAGTCCTCGAGGGCCCCAATAAGATCGCCGTACAGAAGCTTGACCTTGGCTATGTTATAGACGGCCTTGGCAAAACTGGGGTCGTGGCTGAGGGCTTCATTGTAAAAAATCATCGCAGTGGATGAATCGCCCTGTTCGGACACGATCGTACCCAGTGTGTTCCAAAGGCTCGGATCATTGGGTGTGTATGCGATCGCGGTTTTCAGAACATCGATTGCTTCCGGGTATTTTTCCAAGTCTTTCAGAGTGCAGGCCAGATTGTTCGCCGCCTCAATAGCGAGTGGGTTCTGGCTCAAGACCCTTCGAAACAAGGTTTCGGCGGCCTCCTTCATGTTTAAACGATAAGCGAGCCGACCAAGATCGCCCGCGACCAGTTCCGGATCGTCCAACAAGTCATGAGCCGCTTGGTAGCACCGCAAAGAATTACTCAGATCGCCAAGTTTTTCTCGTGCTATGGCCAGAACGTGCCATGCGACGCCGCATTTCTCATCAAGGTCTAGTGCCCTTAATGCGGCAGAGTTTGCCGCCTCGAAATCTTCCGCGCTCAGGGCGGCGACCGCCGCCTTGAGCTGACGTGTAACCGCTTCAAGCTGGGCTTGAGCCGCCATTGCCCGCAGACGCTCTAGCGCAGCAAGGGATGAGGAATCCCCAAGGCTGCCGGTGCTGAAACCTTGGAAAGCCGGTTTCACCGATGATGGCGACAAATGGCTAAGGTCTAGATCCAAGGCGGATTTGTCGACAGTTTGTCCAGACATCGATAGCGCATGACGTGTCATGGGAAATCCCAACCTTTGCTGCCTTGCCCGTGGTTGCACCGGTTCGGTTAAATCTTGGTGAAACTGTGAAAATCAAAAATCTGAAACAATATTTCCAGTTTGAAAATATATTAAACTTCTATTCAACATGTCTTGGTTAGTGTTAACGAAAGGTCTTTATTGCCACGATGTGCGGAAACTGCACCACGCCATGGCGATTTGGCTTGATTGAGGGAGTGGATTTATGCCTTTAAAACTGTCATTGCGGCCGGGTGAAAAGTTCGTTTTGAACGGCGCAGTGGTTCAAAATGGTGACCGTCGCGGCACGCTGGTCCTGCAGAACAAGGCATCGGTATTGCGCGAAAAAGATATTATGCAGGTCGAGGAGGTGATAACGCCAAGTCGAAGAATATATTTTCCAATAATGATGATGTATCTAGACGAAAATTCGGCTTCCGATTTTCATGATGAATTCATTTTAAGACTTAGCGAATTTATGTCCGTTATATCAAATAAAGATATCATAGATACGTGCATAAATATTTCGAAATACGTTATTGCTGGTGAGTATTACAAGGCCTTAATGCTATCCAGAAAGTTAATGACCTACGAAGACGAAAGGTTGCGCGATGTCAGTCCAATCGTACCAGAAGATAGCTGAACGCGCTGAAAATCCGCGCGATATGGAGTACAGGCTGTTCGGGCAGGTGACGCGCGCCTTGATGGAGGTCGCTGCCAGCAACCCCGTCGATCCGCAAAAGCAGGTCGATATACTCGACTGGAATAGGCGCATCTGGAGCGTTTTGGCCAATGCCTGCTCCGACAGCGAGAACCGGTTGCCCGATACCTTGCGCGCGCAAATTATTTCACTGAGCTTGTGGGTGTCACGACACACCACCGCGGTCATACTGAAGGAAGAAGCGATCGAGCCTCTGATCGAGATCAATCGCATAATTATGCAGGGCCTGGCCGCTCAGGCTGAGGCCCTATAACGGCTCTTGCGCTTTGAGGTGCCTAGATCGGTGCGACTTACAGTCGGTATCATGGTGCGTAAATACTCATCTGAAGTCGTAAAAAATAAATCACATTTTTAGCTTTTATTATTTTTTAACCATAGCTATCACTACCCTGTGTAGCGATCGAATCGCCCCATCAGGCTTGAATGGCGGCCGAGGACATTGACGCTGACACTGCGCAAGGAAGTGCATTATGACCGTAAGTATCAATACGAATAAGTCAGCGCTTATTTCGCTGCAAAACCTAAACGCAACAAATGAAGACATTGTCTCGGTCCAGAATAAGATTAGCACCGGTCGCCGGATTGAAAATGCCAGAGACAATGCCTCTATTTGGACCATTGCGCAAAATCAACGCGCAGATTTAGGATCCCTCAATGCTGTCCGCATGGGGCTAGACCGCGCAACCTCTATTGCCGAAGTGGCCCTAACCGCAGGCACTAATATTTCTGATCTTTTCAATCTTCTAAAAGAAAAAGTGGTTGCTGCGCGCGACACGACCATCGATACGACCAGTCGCAACCTATTAAATCAGGACTATCGATCCCTAATCAACCAAATCAATCGCGCAACCCAGAGCGCCCAATTTGATGGCACCAATATTTTTGACGGCTCGCTTACTGGCTCGCTCAACTTCATAGCCGATGCCAATTCGAGCTTGAACATCACCTTAACCGCGCAAAATCTGAGTTTTGGTGGCGCGATTGTAACCTTGGCTGCAACGGATTCAATCACCAGTGCCAGCCTAGCCGCCGTCGCCCTGGGAAAGGTTCAGGCCTCAATTTCTAATATCAATAGCGCTCTGGGGGCGCTTGGCTCACAATTAAGGCAGATTGAAGCGCATAATGTATTTTTGTCCAAACTGTCCGATGCGGTCGAAACCGGGATCAGTAATCTTGTCGATGCCAATCTAGCCAAGGAAAGCGCGCGATTGCAGGCGCTGAATGTCAAGCAGGAACTGGGCACCCAAGCCCTATCCATCGCCAATCGCCAGCCCCAGCAAATCCTAAATCTATTCAAATAAAACCCTGTGCGTAGGCATGAGGTATTTCAATGGACGTAAAATTTGGGAGCTACCTTACGTTGTTAAGTCTTTTTAAGGGTTAGCCGTGAGACCTTGGGCTAGTTTTTAAACCGATGAGGCGGACCGATGGTCGGTATCACGACCAGACCTAATTATTCGGGACTGTTTGGTAACGCCCAAACATATTCAAACACGCCGATTCAATCCCTAGACCTGTCTGTTCTTGCCCAGGCAAGAACGCCGCCGCCCTCGAGCCAGACCGCCAAGGCCAAGCCCGCTGCGCCCACAGCCCCCTGGGATCGAAAGACAAGCTTGCCGAATGCGGCAAGCCTAGCAAAATCGGCGCTGTCTGGGGCATCCTTGATATCACCGCAAGCGGCATCCAAGACGACCCTAGCGTCAACGACTGATTATGGAAAACTATTTACGCTCTATCAGGGCATTAGTGGCTTGACTGGACTTGCCAATGCCCTGCTTGCCAAAAACATTACCGATACTGAAAAAGCCAAGATTCAGGCGGCCTTTGAAAAGGGGCGCAAGGATATTGCGACCTATCTGGATGGCTTAAAGCTCGAAAAACTTGACCTGACCCGCGGTCAGACCCTGGCCAATGCCCGAACCACCAATGGTGTTCCGCGCACGAATGTGAATTATCAGACCGCCCCGATTTTTGCCGGCACCGATTCAGATGCTGTGCCAGCCTTTGCAGGTGATGTTCAGTTTGATTTGGCCGTAAAGAGAGAGGCGGGCGCACCGGTTACGCTTCATATTGATTTATCGGAAATGGGCGATACGACCCGGTCCATGGCCGAGGTGGTTGCGTTCATGAACCGAAAACTCGCCGAAGCTAACTTGTCGACCCGCTTTGACAAGGTCAAGACCGCCGATACCCCCAAGACCATCCAGGCCAATGGCAAGCCTATTACCCTGCCGGCCGGGCCTGACAAGTGGTCCTTGTCGATCAAGGGCGTCCAGTCTGAAACCCTAACCTTCTCAGCCAAGGCAACGGCGGATGCAGTCTATATCAGTCAAAAGGCCGGCATAGATTCCAAACCGACCGACCAGACCAAGACGGTCAGCCAGCAAGAATTATTGAAATTTCAGTCTGATGTCTCCGCAACAAATGACAGCCCGCCGGAGGCGTTTCGCGGTATAGGCGAGGCCAATTATGTGGATGGGCGGGTGTTTTCAAAAATACTGCCCCCCGAAATCACGTCTGTGGTGTCCAGCCAGACGGCCGCCGATGGATCTGTTTATCTTCTGGCCAATGTCAATGCCAAGACCGGTGGGCAGACCCTTAAGGGCTCAACTGATGTCGCCCTCTTGAAATACGATTCTGCCGGAAAATTGGTGTTCACACGGACGCTTGGCGCGGCTGAAGATGCCAAGGGCATGACCATGGCCGTATCGTCAGACGGCAAGATCGCCATTGCAGGCTCAGTCACCGGGCAATTGGACGGGGTCTTGAACGATTCCTTAAAGACGGCAGCAACAACCGACACCACGAATGGCAGCGGCGCCGAACCCAAGGTGACCGACAGTTTTGTCACCGTCTTTAATAGTGCAGGGGAAGACGTCTGGACACGGCGGCGCGGAACGACCGGGGAGGACGAGGCCCTGTCGGTCACTTTTGGTAGCGATAACACCCTGTATGTCGCTGGACGCACCAAGGGCGCTGTTGCCGGCGCGACCAATCTGGGCGGATGGGACAGCTATCTGCGTGGCTATGCTTGGCAAACCACGACCAAACAGGTTTTTGGTGAAAAGGTAGACCCGATCACCAAGGCGGTGACCACCGGCATGATCGACACCATCACGACCAAGGTGACGGACACGTTTGCCAAACAGTTTGGTACCAGCGGCGATGACAAGGCCATGGCCACTGTGGCCGATGGCAATGCGATCTTGGTTGCGTCAAAACAGGGCGTAAATCTTGTCCTTCGCCGATTTGAAATTCAGGCCGATGGAACACCTTTGCTGACCGCCAGTCGCGATCTTGGTGACCTCCAAGGCGGCGATCTTGCAGGCATGGCGCTCAAGGGTGACCAATTGGTGCTGGTCGGCTCAACACGAAACGCCGGATTTTCGGGCGCTAACATAACCCATGCAGCAGGCGGGGGCATGGATGCGTTTGGCCTCAGCGTCTCAAAAACCTTAACCGCCAGCGCCGATGACAAGATCGCCTTTATGGGCGGCAGTGGCGACGATTACGCCACCGCCATGACCGTTTCGAATGGCAGGGTTTGGATGACCGGTACCTCTAGTGAGGATATGCCAGACCTCGCTAAACAGGGCACTAAGGACGGCTTTATTGTTCAGTTGAATATTGAAACCGGTGAGAAGGATTGGTCCCGGCGCTTCACCGCCAAGGACGGCACGGTGAATCCTTCCAGCATTAGCGTCGCCTCAGGAGGGGCTTCGGTGCTGGACCGGTTGGGACTACCATCGGGTCAGATCGCCTATACCGATTCAACCCTGCTAAGCTCGGCGACCTCGGTTCGGGCCGGTGACAGTTTCAAGATTCGCTCTGTGGAAGGGGCCAAACCCTCTATAATCGTCATCGAGGCGGGAGAAACCTTGGCAACGCTTTCGGCGAAAATTAAGCGCGTCATCGGTGCCGCAGCCAAGATCGAAATCGTTACCGAAAACAACCAAAGCCGATTGAAAATTTCCCCCGCTGACGACCGAAAATCGATCGAGCTGATGGCGGGCCCATCCGGTCAGGACGCGCTAGAATCGCTGGGCATGTCGGCGGGTCTGATGCGGACAACCAAATACGAAAAAGCGGTGCGGCAATACACGGTCGGGCTAAATATCGACAAGGAATATAAGCTCGACACAAAAGAAGCCATTCAAGCGACCATAGAGTCCTTGAGTGGTGCTGCGGTCATTCTGCGAAATGCCTATCGTACCCTTGCGACTAATCTGGATCCGGTTGAAAAGGAAAAGTCTCAGACCAAGGCAAAGGCAAACAAGTCCGGCGGCACGGTTCCGACCTATCTGAAGACCCAGATCGCGAATTATCAGGCCGGCCTTGACCGACTAAACAGTGGCGGTTAGCCGATCGACTTATAATTGATCCGTAAGACTTGAAACCGCCACGCGGTCAGCGTAGCCATTACCGATGGTCTTGTTCAAGAATCGTAAATTCATGCTCGTCGCTGGCGGCGTTCTGGCCCTTTTGGCCGGGATCGGAATCGCCGTGACGGTTATGATGATTGATCATGGCTCTCATGCTCCGCCACCGGCCTCACGCGGCGGTCTGGTGGTCGAGATGGGGCAGGTTGATGATGCGCCGTCGAGCAATGCCAAGCCCTTACGCTGCTTTGTCGGCGGCCAATTCATTGGCATAGCCACCCTGGCGGAATGCGCCAAAAAGAACGGGGTCTCGACTCAGGCCCTTGATGTCGGCCTAGATGCCAATGGCGCCTTGACGGCGGCCGATCAGGCCGGGCTTGTGGTCACGCCCTTGCCGGAGGAAGCCATCACACCGCCGCCGCCCGCATCCGAACAAGCCGCTACAGTTACGACCAGCGTTGCTGGGAATGCCAAGACCGGGCAGGGGGTTTGCCTGGCCTATGAGCAGGGCGAATGGCATAAGCTTGCCGAAAACCTGTCGCCAACCGCCTGTGCGCAAATGCTGTTTAGCGCGCGTTGTGACCGGACCGGCACCGTCGCCTTTGGCCGTACTGGCGAACAAGCCTTGAGGGCAATCAATGGCAAGGTTGAGATTTCGAGCGATAATAAGTCTTATCATGGCCTGATCGATCAGGTCTCTCCCAACTGTCCCGAGCATTAGGTCATGGCCAGATTATCGTCATCTTTTGCAATCGCGGTTACGGCTTGTCTGGGCGGAGTCACACTCTTGCTCGGCGGGTGCAGCAAGGCCCCCCAGGCCCCGGACCAAGCCGGGATATGCTGGCATGCCGTGCCCATGTCTGATGGTACGATCAAGTTCAACCTGCTGGCAAAAAACCAGACCAGCCTAGAAGTCTGCGCCGCACAGCTGGAATCCATGCGGCTGCGCTTTCGCGGTCTAGGCCTGACCCAAAAAACCATGCTGGGCGCCTATCAGGGCAATTACCTGTTCTTGCAGCCCGAAGGGGTGTTTACCGCCAAGACCTATGATGGGAATCGCTATCTGGTTCTGGTACGCACCGGGGACGGTCGTCTGGCCAAGATTGGCGAGATGCCATTGCAGTAGCGGCACATTTGAGTCATTGTGAACGTAACAAGAACATATGATCGGGGGGCCGCGCCTCTCGCGTCGAGCAAACGGGGGCTCCCATGGCGGGCAGTGTTAATAAGGTCATTATTGTTGGCAATCTGGGCAAGGATCCAGAAATCCGCACGCTCAATTCGGGGGACAAGGTTGCGAACCTGACCATTGCCACCTCAGAAACCTGGCGCGACAAGGCTTCGGGCGAGCGCAAGGAAAAGACCGAATGGCACCGGGTCGTGATCTTTAATGATAATCTGGTCAAGATTGCCGAAAATTATCTGCGCAAGGGTGCCAAGGTCTATCTCGAAGGCGCGCTTCAGACCCGCAAATGGACCGACCAGTCGGGCGCGGAAAAGTATTCGACCGAGGTGATTTTGCAGAAATACCGCGGCGAGCTGACCATGCTGGACGGCAAGGGCGGCGGCAGTGAGGCCAGCGGTGATGACGGCTATTCCGGCGGTGGCTATGCCCCATCGGGCCGCGCGGCCCAACCCTCAGGTCCAAGCGAGAACTTCTCGGCCGATCTGGATGACGAAATTCCCTTCTAGGAGCCAAATGCGTGGGTAAGCCTGCTGCGGGTTCGCCCCTGCTACCCTTGGAATGGGCCGCGATTGTTGGGATTGTTCTGGTTTGGGGCATCAATAATATCGCTGCCAAATATCTGACCCACTATATCCCCCCGATTTTTGCGGGGGGACTGCGGTTTAGTGTGGCCTTGGTCTTCCTCATCCCGTTCATCAAGCCGCCGTTTCCAGACCCAAAGCGGCTCTTGCTGATCCTGGTATTGATCGGCCCCTTGAATGCCGGCCTGATCTATCTTGGCTTTTCAATGGTGCATTCGCTCAGCGCCTATATCGTTTCCTTACAGCTTTGGGTGCCGTTCACCGCCTTGTTTGCCTGGTTGATCCTGGGCGAGGTCATGCTGGGCATACAGCTTTTGGGCCTGGTTATTGCGTTTGGCGGCATTGCCTGGATGACCCTATCGCCCGGCGCGCAAGGCGATATTCCCGGGATCTTGGTTGGCGTGGCCGCCAGCATTGCCTGGGCGCTTGGGACCATATTGGTGCGGCAGGTGCCAAGCATTAAGGCTTTCAAATTGCAGGGCCTTACGGCGGCCCTGTCCGCCCCGCTCATGCTCGGCGTGGCCTTTGCCAGTGAGAAAAACATTGGTCCCGCCGTGGCCGCGGCGCCGCTCTTGGTCTGGGCATGCGTGTTCTGGGCCGCGGTCTTGTCGACCGTCGGGGCCACCGCCATCATGTTTTGGCTGGTCCAAAGGCGCGAACCGGGGCGCATCATGCCCTATTTCCTAATGACGCCCTTGGTTTCGGCTGCGATCAGTGTCGCCTTTATGGGCGAGATCATTACTTGGCAGGTGGCCATGGGTGGTGCGGCGACCTTGGCGGGTGTGGCCCTGGTGGCCTTGGCCGAGCGCCGCCTTGCTAAGGCCACGACGCGAAGCGAGAAGGTGGGTTGTTAGGATCAAGCCCATGCGGGCATGGTTAAGGCCCTTTATGCACCGTGAAAGCCTTAAATCGCGACAATGGCACAAGGTTGAGCCTCAGGCCGCGCAACAAAAACCTATCAGGCGCGCTGCTTTTTTGCGCCGCAGCGCTGGGGGTGCTAGATATAAGTTTGCGGGAAATTCACCCGATTCACCCATCGTAAAGTTCGTGCAAATCCGTGTCTGACGAAACGATCAATGCTCCCGATGACTCCCGCCGTGGCGGGGTCGCCCTGATCAATATCGAGGATGAGCTAAAGCGCTCCTATCTCGATTATGCGATGAGCGTCATTGTCAGCCGTGCCCTGCCGGATGCCCGTGACGGCCTCAAGCCGGTTCATAGGCGCATCCTGTTTTCCATGCATGAACAAGGCTATGGGCCCAGCGGTGCCTATCGCAAATCAGCGCGCGTGGTCGGGGATGTGATCGGTAAGTAT